>JAGYMO010000263.1 GCA_018400255.1 Deltaproteobacteria bacterium | reverse complement strand
TTTAACTGGGGCGGAGCAAAGGTTATGGATATAACCTATTTCACTGGGGTGGCTCTGTGGTGGATAATCGTTTCTCAGGGTTCAGTGACTGACATATGGCATGAAAAAACCCCTTTTAAATACAAAAGGGGTTTAAAAAAAATCAAACAGCCAATGAAAATGCAATGTTTAATGATATTCTATGTTTCAGGACTCTTTACTGGCCTCCTCCTTGTTATCCTCTTTAACTGCCTCTTTTTCAGCAACTTCGGCTTTTTCTTCGGTCTTTTTCTTCTTAGAGGTCTTTTTAGCTTTTATATCCTTTTTCGGTGTCTTTTTTGATTTCTTATCCTCGCCGGCAAGAAGTAACTGCACAATAGCCATAGGGGCATTATCTCCATTACGATTTCCCGCCCTTAAAATTCTGCTGTATCCACCCTGCCTGTCTAAAAGGCGACTTTTTAACTCATCAAATAGCTTGTGTGCAATTGTTTTGTCCATCACATAAGAAAGCACCTGCCGTCTTGCATGAAGGTCCCCCCTTTTTGCCAGGGTAATCATTTTATCCGCAATGGGCTGAAGCGCCTTTGCCTTTGCCAGTGTGGTTGAAATTTCCTCATGCCTAAAGAGAGAAGTAACCATGTTTCTCAAAACAGCCCTTCTGTGGCTTGAGTCACGTCCTAATTTTTTGCCTGCCTTTCTATGCCTCATTGCTCAATGTCCTTATTATTTTCTTGGCCTTGTTCTAAATTTTTATCAAAGGGGATATCATCCAATTCCATACCAAAATGGAGACCCATTTCCTCAAGAATTCCCTTTATCTCATTGAGGGACTTCCTGCCAAAATTCTTGGTCTTTAACATCTCACCCTCTGTTTTTTGAACTAAGGTGTATATGTGTTTTATATTAGCATTCTTGAGGCAATTGGAAGATCTCACGGATAATTCAAGTTCACTCACCGGTTTAAAGAGATTTTCATTTATCTGCTTCTCCTCCTTTTTCTCCTCTTCCTTTTTCTCCTCCTCTGCTATTTCCTGCTCTAATTCCTCATCAAGATTTATAAATGGGGCCGTCTGTTCCTTCAGAATTTTAGCCGCATATGTCAGGGCATCCTGGGGATTAACTGCTCCATTTGTCCATATCTCCAGGGTCAACTTATCATAGTCAGTCCTTTGCCCTACCCTTGCATTGCCTACAATGTAACTGGCCTTTCTTATAGGTGAGTAAAGGGCGTCTATAGGTATAAAGCCAATTTCCTCGCTTTTCTCTGCAGGCACATAGCCCTTGCCGGTTCTAACAACCATCTCAGCATGTAACTCCGCGTCTTTATTTAAGGTTGCAATATACTGATCCGGATTCATAATGACAACCTTATCCTCTGTTACTATATCCCCGGCCTTTACTATCTTCTCTCCAGAAATATCCAAATAGACCTTGGCCTCTTCTTCCTCTCCGGGGATGCTAATATTAACCTCTTTCATGTTGAGAATTATTTCCGCTGTATCTTCCTTGACGCCGGAGATGGTAGAAAATTCATGGGGGACACCATCGAATTTAACCGATACAATAGAGGCCCCCTGAAGGGATGACAAAAGAATCCTTCTAAGGGCATTACCAAGCGTCAGCCCAAAACCCCTTTCCAGAGGTTGGCAGGTGAACTTTCCGTAAAAATCAGAAAAAGTCTCCTTATCGATTTCCACGGCGTTTGGTTTTATTAGCTCTCTCCAATTTTTTTGAATTTGCTTTTTCATGTATAAACCACCACAAAAAGAACTTATAGTTTAAAGTGTCATGCAAGAAGAAATAGTATCAATAATGGGTAATTAAGGCAGCCAGAATAATCTATAACCAAAGCATGTATGGGAGAAAATCGTCTTAAGCCTGACGTTAATGCTATCGAGATTTTCTATCCAGTTATTTTGAGTACAGTTCAACTATTAACTGTTCGTTAATTGGTATGGTTAATTCCTCTCTGTTAGGCAGTGCCGTTAAAACACCACGATAATTATCTGAATCAACCTCCAACCAGGGCGATTTTTCCCTTCTCACAAAGGTCTCCATTGACTCTATAATTACCGGTATCTTACGGCTTGCCTCTTTAACCTCCACGGAATCACCAACCTTCACGAGGTAAGAGGGCACATTAACCTTTTCCCCATTAACCATTACATGATTATGTCTGACAAGCTGCCTGGCCTGTCTCCTTGAAGAGGAAAAACCCATTCGATAAACTATGTTATCCAGCCTTCGTTCTAAAAGTACCAGCAGATTTGTCCCGGTAATGCCCTTTTGTCTGTCTGCCTTTATATAGTATCTCCTGAACTGTCTTTCTAAAATGCCGTAGATTCTCTTTGCCTTTTGTTTTTCCCTCAATTGAATGCCATAATCTGATAGCTTTCTCCCCCTTCTTTGCCCGTGCTGTCCAGGTGCATAGCCTCGCCTTTCAAAGGCACATTTATCTGTGTAACATCTGTCGCCCTTTAGAAAAAGTTTTAGGTTTTCCCTTCTGCATAGTCTGCATGCAGCATCAACATATCGAGCCAATAGCCTTCCTCCTGAATGTCATGTAAATGTAAGTCCTTTTATTACTTTGAATAAAATATTTTAGGCACTAAGGGTTCACATAAAACAGTCTTTTTTAGCCCTCAATAACCCCCCTTAAATCTCTAATTTAAAATTCCTTTAAACTCTTCTCCTTTTAGGAGGTCTGCACCCATTGTGCGGAATAGGGGTAACATCCCTTATAACAGTTACGCTAAATCCATCAACCTGAAGGGCCCGCAAGGCGGATTCACGTCCTACCCCGGGGCCCTTAATACGCACCTCAGCTGTCTTTAGCCCCATGGACATTGCCTTATTTAACGCATCCTTTGCGGCAAGTTGCGCAGCAAATGGCGTACTCTTTCTCGATCCTTTAAAGCCTACCTGTCCAGGGCTAGATGAGCTTATGACATTTCCATTCATATCTGTTATCGTTACAATTGTATTATTAAAGGTCGATTGAATATGTACAACACCGTTTAGAACAACCCTCTTTTCCTTTCTTGCCTTGCCGGATTTACCTGTTCTCTTGGCCATTATGCCTCCATAAAATTATCACTTTCGCCTGCCTCCTATCATACGCCTTGGTCCCTTTCTCGTTCTCGCATTCGTATGAGTTCTCTGCCCCCTCAGAGGAAGGCCCTTTCGGTGTCTCAAACCCCTATAAGAGCCCATGTCCATTAGTCTCTTTATATTCATGGATACTTCTCGTCTAAGATCACCCTCTACTGGATAAGATTCATCAATAACCTTTCTTATCTTAGAGACATCTTCTTCGCCCAACTCGTCTGATTTCCTACCAAAATTTATACCTGCTTCCTCAAGAATACTGCGAGAATTATTTCTCCCAATGCCGTATATATAAGTCAGCGCTATCTCTATTCTTTTCCCTTTCGGTAAATCTATGCCGGCAATCCTGGTCATGCATACTCCTTAAGAATTTAAAAAATAACTATTCTGCAACATGTACAAGGTAAAAAATTTCAATCTATATGCCCTCAAAAATAGTACCCTTCCAAAAAAGGTTTTCGGTAACCTTTATGAAAAATCATCCCCAAAAAACTCTTAGGAAATAGTTAATAAAACCCGCATATCACATAACAAAACCTGCATCAAGGGCCTGAGAGGTTTAACCTTGTCTTTGCTTGTGTCTTGGGTTATCACAGATTACCCTGACTACACCCCTTCTTTTAATAATCTTGCAATTTTTACATCTTTTCTTTACAGAAGCCCTTACCTTCATAATCTATCTCATCCTTCCCAAGCCTTTTTTCATGAAGCCTTCGTAATTTCTCGTCAACAAATGGCTCTCTATCTGGTTAATGGTATCCATTCCAACACCCACAACAATTAACAGGGCTGTACCCCCAAAATAAAAGGGCACATTTAACCTGTATATAAGAATCTCAGGCAGAATACATATGGCAGAAACATATATAGCGCCACTGAATGTTATTCTCGTTAGAACACGGTCAATATATTCGGCAGTGCT
>JAGYMO010000262.1 GCA_018400255.1 Deltaproteobacteria bacterium | reverse complement strand
GAGGCGGTCTACCACTTTGAGGAGGCCCTCAAGATTGAGCCTAAGAATGTGAGAGCCCATGTTAACCTCGGGCTCTCTTTAATTCAACAGGGAAAAATCGATGAAGCTGTATCTCACTACAAGGAGGCCCTTGACCTTGAGCCCAACAATGAAGACGCCCATATGAACCTCGGGGTAATCTTAGGTCGTCAAGGTAAACTGCAAGAGGCCATAAATCATTATATAGAGGCCCTAAGTATAAATCCTAACAACGAAAGTGTCCACTACAACCTTGCAGGCATTATGTATAAACAAGGCGATCTCACTAAAGCTATTGATCATTATAAGAAGGCCATTGATATAAGGCCCGATTTCCCACAGGCCCTTAACAATCTTGGCCTTATTCTGGCGAATCAGGGTAAACTTAAGGAGGCTATCAGCCATTATAGTGAGGCACTGCGGATAAGGCCGGATAACATAGAAACCCACATAAATATTGGGGTTGCCTTTGTCAGTTATGGAAAAATAAAAGAGGCGGCCTCCCATTTTGTCCAGGTTCTACGTATCAAACCAGACCACCCTGAAGCGCATTTTTACCTCGGATCTATATATGTTATTATACAGAGAAAAGACCTCGCCATGAATGAGTACAAGGTGCTTGAAAAACTCCGGCCGGATCTGGCAAAAATACTGCTTACAAGGATTAATCAGGGAATAAAAGCAAAGCCACAATAAATGAAATCAGTTCAAACGTTATTATCTAAGCTCCACAGCACACAGTATACCAGGAAGTAAATTTAAATTCAGATTATACTGTAGCCAGCTACTATATAATCTGGGTTAAACTGGGTTAAATATCCTGCGCTATTATTATGGCCTCTGCTATCTCCTTCATGGATTTTCTGGTATCCATACTTTTTTTCTGCATCCAGCGGAATGATTTTTCCGAGGAAAGGCCCTTTTTGGCCATTAATATCTCCTTTGCCTTCTCTACTATCTTTCTCTTTTCAAGCTCCTCTTCGATTATCTTGGTCCGGACAATAAGGTTTGTGTTTTCAATAGCAATTGCCGCCTGGTTTGCTACGGTGGTTATCAAATTTATCTCAGCGTTAGAGAATTTATGAGGATTTAAGGTAAAGCAATCTAAAACCCCTATCACCCTGTCTTCCTTAACGTGTAAAGGCACGCCCAACATGGATACAAGGCCAAGTCTTCTTGCCATATCCTTTTCCTTGAACTTCGGCTCTTTTAAAACATCCTCAACAATCAATGGCTTGTTGGTAGATGCTATAAAACCGACGACTCCTTCATTCATATTAAGAACCCTGTCTTTGACATAATCAGTGTCAATGGCCTGGGTGGCCCTGAGCCTGGCCTGTTTTCCCTTTTTGTCTTCCTCTATAAGCCATAGGGAACAAATATCAACGCCTGTAACCTTGGCTACAACCATAACAACTAATTTTAGGATATCCTCCAGGTAACGATCAGAGGTTATAGCCTGGCTTATCTCCATTATACCTTTAATGTATTTATCATACATATTCAGGGATATTTTTTCCATGGAACTACCCGCTTGCTTGGTTCTCATCTAAGGCCTTCTCTTACTAAAATGGCTCCCTTTGCAGAATTAGAAACTTGTTTAAATATAGACAGCGCCAGGTTACATTAATTTAATCTCATTAAACAATCTTTATACAAAATCTGC
>JAGYMO010000261.1 GCA_018400255.1 Deltaproteobacteria bacterium | reverse complement strand
AATGGGGCTTTGTCCTCATAAATTTTTCTTTGGCCATTGTTGTTACCTCCTTAAAGTAAATGAACTTTATATATTATTAAAAAGAAATTATCAATCTATTTTTACGATTAAAATCATTTTAATAATTTTTACCACCGATAATGTGCAAATGCCTTGTTCGCTTCTGCCATTCTGTGTGTATCTTCCCTCTTTTTAAAAGATCCGCCTTTACTATTAAAGGCGTCTATAAGCTCTCCGGCGAGTTTGGCGGCCATTCCTTTTTCACCCCTTTGCTTGGCGTATGTAAGTATCCACCTTAAGCTCAGCGTAGTCCTTCTAGAAAATCTAACCTCAGTAGGAACCTGGTATGTCGAACCACCAACCCTCCTTGAACGTACCTCTACTAAAGGCTTAACATTCTCTACAGCCTTTTGAAATAGGGCCAAAGGATCTTCCTTCGTCTTTTTATAGATTATATCAAACGCCTCATATAATATGGATTGTGCTAAATTTCTTTTGCCATCACGCATAATATTATTTATAAATTTAGCTACCAAATCATTCTTATATTTTGGGTCCGGTAAAATATCCCTTTTAACGGGCTCTTTTTTCCTCGGCATCCCATTGCCTCCTATAAAATACTAAAATTTTTTAAATTCCCTTTGGACGCTTAGCCCCATATTTTGAGCGGCCTCTTTTTCTATCTTCCACACCCGAGCTGTCCAAGGTGCCCCTAATTATATGATACCTGGTCCCAGGCAAATCCTTGACTCTTCCACCCCTAATAAGAACAACCGAATGTTCCTGAAGGTTGTGCCCAACACCTGGGATATACGATGTCACCTCAATACCGTTTGTTAATCGTACCCTGGCAACCTTGCGCAAGGCAGAATTCGGTTTCTTTGGGGTTGAGGTATACACCCTTATGCATACACCCCTTTTTTGGGGGGATCCCTTGAGCGCTGGTGTCTTAACCTTTTTCTTTATCTTTTGTCGTCCGTTTTTAATTAGTTGATTGATTGTTGGCATCTATTTTCCTTCCAATAAAGTATGACATGTTTTTTAAAATGTCTTTTATTCCATCTATCAAATTATTTCAAGGCTTTTATGTGGTTTCTGTATTAATTTCAACATCCACCTTTCTGTAATCGCTCAATCCAGTTCCTGCAGGTATTAACCTCCCCATAATAACATTTTCTTTTAGGCCCCTTAAGTAATCTATCCTGCTCTCTATGCTTGCATCTGCCAGTACCCTGGTCGTTTCTTGAAAAGAGGCAGCAGATATAAAGCTCTCGGTATTAATCGATGCCTTTGTTACCCCCAACAAAAGCGGGTCACCTACAGCAGGCTTGCCGCCTCGTAATATAACATTCTCATTTTTCTCTTCAAATCTCCACTTTTCAATCTCTTCTCCCACAATTAAATCCGTATCGCCGGCATCCTTAACCGCTATTCTCCTCAACATCTGCCTAACAATCACCTCTATGTGCTTATCATTTATCTTGACACCCTGGAGTCGATATACCTTCTGAACCTCATTAACAAGATACTTAGATAATTCCTTTGGCCCTTTTATGCGAAGTATGTCGTGGGGGTTGGCAGAACCCTCCATAAGAGCCTCTCCTGCCCTCACATAATCCCCCTCAAAAACGCTTACATGCTTGCCCCTTGGAATTATATATTCAACAGCTTTTCCAACCTCAGGTGTGATAATCACCCTTCGCTTACCAGAGGAATATTTCCCAAATGATACTGTCCCATCGATCTCACTTAAGAGCGCCAGCTCCTTTGGTTTTCTTACCTCAAACAATTCTGCCACCCTGGGCAAGCCTCCCGTGATATCTTTTGTTTTTGTAGTCTCTCTCGGTATTTTAGCCAGGACATCGCCGGCATGAACATCGCTTTTTTCTGAAACTATGATAATTGCACCTGTAGGTAGAAAATACCTCGCAGCAGCCTTAGATTCCTTGGATAGCTGAATTGTTTTCCCTTCAGGGTCCTTCACAGATATCCTTGGTTTAACGTCTGCATCACCTGATTGAACTATAACCTTGCTTGATTTACCAGTTACAGGATCCAATCTTTCCTGCATTGTCCTACCCTCTACTATATCCCCAAACTTCAACCTGCCTGAAACCTCTGTTAAAATAGGTATAGTGAAGGGATCCCATTCCACTAAAAGTGTGCCGGCATTTACTTCCTGGCCATTTTTAACCTTAATAACCGCTCCATATATAACAGGGTAGCGCTCCAATTCCGCCCCATCCTTGTCAACTACACCTATATCACCATTTCTATTCATTGCTATACTATCACCATCAGCCTTTGCAACAGTCTTTAGGTTGTAAAAGACAGCCTTCCCACTGGTTCTTGCCTGGATCGATGACTGTTCAACCTTTCTCGTTACTGTGCCGCCGATGTGAAATGTACGCATTGTTAACTGAGTGCCTGGCTCACCAATAGACTGAGCGGCAACCACACCTATAGGATCACCTATATCAACCTCTCTGCCATGAGCCAAATCACGGCCATAGCATTTCTTGCAAACCCCCCTCTTTGCCCTGCATGTTAAGACAGACCTTATCTTTACCCTCTCAATCCATGATTTTTTTATTCTTTCCACTGCCTTCTCGTCTATTTCCATATTATAGTCGAGAAGCAGCTCTCCGGTTATAGGGTCTCTAATATCCTCGGCTGCAATTCTACCTAAAATCCTATCGGAGATATCTTGAATAACCTCGCCGGCCTCCCTTAAAGATTCAACCCAAATCCCGTCCATGGTGCCGCAATCTTCCTCAGTAATAATTGCATCCTGAGACACATCTATTAATCTTCGGGTTAGATACCCTGAATTTGCAGTTTTAAGCGCAGTATCAGCCAGCCCTTTTCTTGCACCATGAGTGGAGATAAAATACTCTAAAACAGTCAGGCCTTCTCGGAAGTTTGAGGTGATAGGTGTCTCTATGATTTCACCTGATGGTTTTGCCATTAACCCCCTCATGCCTGCCAGCTGCCGCATCTGATCTTTACTTCCCCTGGCGCCGGAATCGGACATCATATAGATTGAATTAAATTTCTTTTCGCTGCCACTGTCTGATTCAACCTTTGATGTTTTATCCCCCTCAGCCATCTCATCCATCATCTCGGATGAAATTAATTCTGTAGCCTTTGTCCAAATATCAACAACCTTGTTATATTTCTCACCGTCAGTAATCAGGCCATCATTATATTGGTTTTCAATCTTTTTAACCTCGCCTTGCGCATCTCCAATAATCTCTTGTTTCCTTTTTGGTATAAGCATATCCTTACTTGCAATTGAAATCCCGGAAAGAGTGGCGTATTTGTATCCTATATCCTTAAGCCTGTCTGCCAAAATAACTGTTGCCTTAGTTCCTAAAGAGCGGTAGCAATCATTTATTATATCCCTGAGCTCCTTTTTGGTTATTACCTTGTTTATCATCTCGAAAGGCAATTCGCTGGGAAAAATCTCATAGAGGATAACCCTGCCCGTAGTTGTTTTCTCGATTCTGCCGGCTATTCTCACCATTATTGATGCATGCAAATCCAATTCACCGGCGTCAAAGGCCATTCTGACCTCTTGAATATTAGCAAACGCCCTATTCTTGCCCAGCCTTTCACCCTTAGAAGCCGGCCTCTCCCTGGTCATATAATAAATGCCTAAAACAATATCCTGCGTTGGTACAATTATTGGATCTCCATTTGCGGGTGACAAAATATTGTTTGTTGATAGCATTAATACCCTTGCCTCAGCCTGTGCTTCAATGGAAAGAGGAACATGAACGGCCATTTGATCTCCATCAAAATCAGCATTAAACGCTGTGCATACCAAGGGGTGAAGCTGGATAGCCTTACCCTCAATAAGTACTGGCTCAAATGCCTGTATGCCCAAGCGATGAAGTGTGGGTGCCCTGTTAAGCAAGATACAATGTTCATTAACCACCTCATCAAGGCAATCCCAAACATCACGGGTTTCCTCTTCAACAAGCCGTTTTGCCTTTTTTAGTGTGCTTGCAAGCCCTTTTTCCTCTAATTTATTGTAAATAAATGGTTTAAAAAGCTCCAATGCCATCTGTTTCGGAAGCCCACATTGATGTAATCTTAGATCAGGTCCAACTACAATTACTGATCTGCCTGAATAATCAACCCTCTTTCCTAACAGATTCTGCCTAAATCTCCCCTGTTTACCTTTAAGCATATCACTAAGGGATTTCAAGGGTCTCTTGTTTGTACCGTTAATAGTCTTGCCTCTTCTGCCGTTGTCGAAAAGGACATCTACCGCCTCCTGGAGCATCCTTTTTTCATTTCGAATTATAATATCAGGTGCATTAAGCTCTAAGAGTCTTTTTAACCTATTGTTTCTATTTATAACCCTCCGGTAAAGGTCATTAAGGTCAGATGTGGCAAACCTTCCCCCATCTAATGGGACTAACGGCCTGAGATCTGGCGGCAGAACAGGGATTACGTTTAATATCATATGTTCCGGTTTATTGGTGGAACCTCTGAATGCGTCAACAGCCCTGAGTCTTTTCGAGAGTTTTTTTCGCTTTAGCTCTGATTTTGTGCTTTCTATATCAACCTTTAACGTTGAAGAAAGCTCCTCTAAATCAATTTCTCTAAGCATTCTCTGTATAGACTCTGCCCCCATCCCCGCCTCAAACCTTCCTTCAAACTTTTCTTCGGCCTCTAAATACTGCTCTTCGGTTAGAAGATGACCTTTAACAAGCGGCGTATCCTTTGGGTCGAGAACAACATAATTCTCAAAATAAAGAACTCTTTCTAATTCCTTCAAGGTCATATCTAATAAAAGCCCTATTTTAGAAGGGATGCATTTCAAAAACCATATATGGGCCACAGGTGCTGCGAGTTCAATATGGCCCATCCTCTCTCTCCTGACCTTCGAATGCGTTACCTCTACGCCGCACTTTTCGCAAACAATCCCTCGGTGCTTCATCCTTTTATACTTTCCGCACAGGCACTCATAATCCTTTATGGGTCCAAAAATTTTCGCGCAGAATAAACCATCTCTTTCAGGTTTGAACGTCCTGTAATTAATAGTTTCAGGTTTTTTAACCTCCCCATAAGACCATTCTCGTATCTTTTCAGGCGAAGCTATAGATATCTGTATTGAGTTAAAGCTTAATGGATCCTTAGGTCTTGTAAAAAAACCATACAAATCTTCCAAGGCTTTCTCCTTTGTTTATTCTTGTTTTATAATCCAATAGCAATTGTTATTGTCCGGTCGTCCAAAATTGGACTATAGATATTTAAATCTGCCTGCAATAGGCATATTTTGATCACATATTCAAGTTGTGAAGAAAAAATCAGGCACGGCAAAAATTCTTCAGGTTCAATGTTTTTAATTCTTTCCTCAATTTGGAGCCTTCAGCTTTCTTTTCCCTGTCATCCCTAACATTCAATTGATAAACTTAAAATAATACAGAAAATTAAATCTCACCGTCTTCATTTAGGGCTATCTCTAAACCAAGGCTTTGGAGTTCCTTTATCAAAACGTTGAATGATTCAGGGATACCTGCCTCCAATAAATTATTTCCCTTAACAATCTTTTCATACATCCTTGTTCTGCCGGCAACATCATCTGATTTAACGGTTAAAAATTCCTGCAATGAGTGGGCCGCGCCATATGATTCCATGGCCCATACCTCCATCTCACCAAGCCTTTGGCCTCCAAACTGGGCCTTACCTCCTAAAGGCTGTTGGGTAACTAAAGAATAAGGGCCAATGGATCGTGCGTGAATTTTGTCATCTACTAAATGATGGAGTTTCATAACATACATTATACCAACAGTAACAGGCTGATCAAAAGGCTCCCCTGTCCTTCCATCATAAAGTGTAACCTGCCCGGTTACTGGCAAGTTTGCCATTCTCAAATAATCTTTTATTTCCTCTTCCTCTGCTCCATCAAAAACTGGTGTGGCCATATGTATTCCCTCACTCAAAGAGTCAAGGAATTCCTCGTTTTCTTTACCTGAAAATTTCTCGATTATCTCGGTGGACTCCTGCGGATAGACCTCCATAAGTTTATCTCTCAAGACATTATCATCAAGGGATCTAACCAACTGTCCTATCTGATAGCCAATTTCACGTGCAGCCCAACCTAAATGGGTCTCAAGGACTTGTCCCACATTCATCCTTGAAGGAACACCAAGTGGGTTTAACACTATATCAACAGGAGTGCCATCCCTAAAATAGGGCATATCCTCCTCAGGCAGTACAAGGGAAATTACACCCTTGTTACCATGCCGGCCAGCCATCTTATCCCCAACGGATAATTTTCTCTTGACGGCCACAAAAACCTTTACAAGCTTTATAACTCCCGGGGACAACTCATCCCCTAAGTCTAACCTCCTAATCTTTTCTTGAAATGATTCATCTAATTTCAATGTCTGTTTATTATACCTTTCAACGATTGACTCCATCTTTTCGATTATTTCCATATCGGCGTCAATGTTCGCCCCGGTCCATAATCCTACAGGGATCCTCTCGATGCAATTATCATCAATAATTTGGTCCCTATCTAACAGAGTTTCACCAGTGTCATTATTTTTTAGATCTGACTTAAGACGCCTGCCTACAAGGATATTAGAAAGTTTCTCCCTAGCATTTTTCGAATATATATAAATTTCATCCTCTTTATCTTTGGTCAGTTGCCTTATTTCGGCATCCTCAATAGCCTGAGTTCTTTCATCCTTATCAATCCCTTTACGGGAAAAAACCTGCGCATCTATCACAGTGCCCTCGATGCCAGGTGGAACCCTAAGTGAAGTGTCCTTCACATCGCCGGCTTTTTCACCAAAAATTGCGCGAAGAAGCTTTTCTTCAGGTGAGAGCTGCGATTCACCCTTGGGGGTAATTTTGCCAACCAAAACATCACCGGGCCGCACTTCAGCTCCTAAGGATATTATGCCACTTTCATCAAGCTTCTTTAAGGCCTCCTCCCCTATGTTTGGTATATCCCGTGTAATTTCCTCCCTTCCCAGCTTAGTATCCCTTGCTACAACACTAAACTGCTCAATATGAATGGAGGTAAAAACATCTTTTTTTACCAATCTCTCGCTCACCAGGATAGCATCTTCAAAATTGTAACCACCCCAGGAAAGAAATGCTACGGTTAAATTTCTGCCCAGGGCAAGTTCTCCATTTTCCATGGCAGGGCCATCAGCAATTATCTGTCCCTTTTTTACAACATCACCTTCCTTGACAATTGGCTTCTGATTATAACAGGTGCTCTGGTTAGAACGTCGAAACTTTATTAACTTATATATATCTATCCCTTCATCCTCGCTGTCCCTTCTGATAACTATACGCCACGCATCAACCCTCTCAACTATGCCATCCCCCCTGGCCCTGACTGCCACTCCTGAATGTTCCGCCACGGTTCTCTCTGCCCCTGTGCCGATAAGTGGGGATTTGGGGGCTAAAAGAGGAACTGCCTGTCTCTGCATATTAGACCCCATAAGGGCCCTGTTTGCGTCATCATGCTCCAGAAATGGGATTAATGCTGCAGCAATGCTGACCAATTGTATAGGGGAAACATCCATGTATTTAGGCTCTTTTGATGATACCAAACAGGCTTCACCACTTTTTCTTGCAGCTACAATATCCCTGATAAAATGACCATTATCTCCGATCGGAGCATTCGCCTGGGCAATGGCATAATCCTTTTCATCCATAGCAGTCAGGTAGGATACATCATCGGTAACAAAACTATGTTCTACTTTCCTGTAAGGAGTTTCTATAAAGCCGTAATCATTGACTCTCGAATAGGCGCTCAATGAAACAATCAATCCAATATTTGGGCCTTCAGGTGTCTCAATAGGACATATACGGCCATAATGGCTTGGGTGAACATCTCGAACCTCAAAGCCGGCCCTTTCTCTTGTTAGCCCCCCCGGCCCAAGCGCGCTCAGCCTTCTCTTATGTGTTATCTCCGATAAAGGATTGGTTTGGTCCATGAACTGGGAAAGCTGACTGGAACCAAAAAATTCATTAATAACTGCCGATACAGGCTTGGGATTAATAAGGTCACGTGGCATAAGGGTGTCAACATCCTGCATGCTCATTCTTTCTTTAATGGCCCTCTGCATCCTGATTAATCCAATCCTATAGCCCTCTTCCAATAATTCACCGGCAGACCTGACCCTCCTATTCTTTAAATCGTCAATATCGTCGACCTGACCCTCGCTGACATTCAGCCTAACCAGCTCCTTGATTGTCTCCATTATGTCCTCTTTCCTGAGAGTGCATACGTCTAAATCAACATTCTGATTAAGCCTGTCATTCATTTTGAAGCGACCCACGTTTGAAAGGTCATATGATGAATGATTAAAAAATAAGGCATTAAAATAACCTTCTGCCATCTCCAGTGTGGCAGGGCTTGTTGGCCTTAATTTTCGATAGATATCAAGAATAGCATCATTTGTTGTTATAACCTTGTCGAGAAGCATGGTGTTTCTTATAGAAGCGCTGACCCCTGGTAAATCCATTAGTAATAACTCAACCTCACTGATGCCCTTTTCCTGTAAAAGACTTATAGTCTCCGGTGTAAACGCCTCGTTTGTCCTTACTAAAACTTCTCCTGTCTCTGGATTTACAATATCATGAGCAGCTATCCTTCCGTCCAAATATTCTGTGCTTACAGGAATATCTGTTATGCCTTCGCTGACGATCTTTTTGAAAAGTTTTTTCCTTAATTTTTCGCCCTTTCTAACTAAAATTTCCCCATTTTCCGGATTAATTATATCCTCGGTTAGTTTTTGGCCATACTGATTATTCTCATCCAGAACACATCTAAAGGAATCCCGCCCGATCAATATTTTTTCCGTTGCGTAAAAATGCCGCAAAATTTCTTCTTCTGAGTAACCAACAGCCTTAAGAAGCGTAGTTGCCGGAAACTTTCTTCTTCTATCTATTCTAACAGAAACTATATCCTTGGAGTCGAATTCGAGGTCAATCCAGGAACCCCTTAAGGGTATAATTCTGGCAGAATAAAGCGGTTTACCGCTTGGGTTTGTCTTGTCCTTATCGTTATCAAAAAAAACACCTGGGGATCTATGGAGCTGACTAACCACAACCCTTTCTACACCATTGATGATAAATGTTCCCCTCTCTGTCATCATTGGCATAGTACCGAAATATATTTCCTGCTCTTTAATGTCTCTTATATTTCGAGTACCACTAACATCATCCACATCAAAAACAAGAAATTGAACTACTATCTTTACCGGCGCTTCGTAAGTCAGACCCTTTCTGAGGCATTCTTCCTCGTCATGCTTAACATTTTCAAAAAGGTACCTTACAAAATCCAGGGATGAGGTTTTATTTAAATCATTTATTGGAAAAATGGTCTTGAATGCCCCCTGAAGCCCAATTTCTTTTCGCTCCTGAGGTGGCACATGCATTTGTAAAAACCGCTCATACGATTTTCTTTGCACATCTATCAGGTCAGGTATGTCAAGAATGGTTTTTATTTTCCCAAATTTTTTTCTTGGAAAATAAACAGCATTATCTATTTTTTTATTCACGTCTCACGCTCCCCTTAAACCCTGCTAAACTAGTCTTGCTGATAGAGCAGTTTATAATATTCTCTGCTCACACCTATTCGTAAAAATAGGTAAATAATATATGTTGCAGGGTTATAGTTATAGAACCTTTCATTGAATGTTGGGAATGCCGGGTTACAAGTACCAATAAGGCATCCGTATTTTTAAACATTAGGGATTACTCTGTCGGCTCTTTAGGGTTAATTTGATCGCCATTAAGGTATCTATTTTTCTCTTAATGTTTCATTAGCTAACTTCTAAATTACATATAGTTGCCTATTGACCTTTACTGCCCAATCTTTATCCCATTAATGTGTGCCGTTCGAGCTTCATTTTTTATATATTTTCACAAAAGGCCTATAACGTGTAGAGAATTGGGATTTTCCTTCATATACTAATTCGATTTTTAACTCTTTACTAAGCTGCACAAGTTTAACCAACGTTTCACACAAAAAACATTCAATTAATGTTAAAAAATTATGTCTTAGGGCCTAAAAAATTATACTAAGTCTTATAAAAAGCTACGTTAGCATAATTCTGCCTTCTAAAAGATAGGCCCTATTTTATCTCAACAGTTGCACCTACCTCTATAAGCTGGGCCTTGACGTTTTCCGCATCCTCTTTTGCAATACCCTTCTTTATATCACTAGGCACATTATCAACTAATTCCTTGGCCTCTTTTAACCCAAGACTTGTTACTGCTCGGACAACCTTAATTACTTGGATTTTTTTATCTCCAACACCAGTTAACACTACGTCAAACTCGGTCTTCTCGGCCTCTTCTGGTTGCGCTCCTTGTCCAGGTGCCGCAGATGATGCCACAGCTACCGGTGCAGCAGCGGAAACGCCAAATTTTTCTTCAAGTTCTTTTACTAACTCGGAAAGTTCCAGCACTGTCATACCTGAAATAAATTCAATCACATCTTCTTTACTTATAGTAGTTGCCATGTTTATAAAAATCCTCCTTATTAAAATTTATCTTTTACTAATTTATATTATTTCATCAGAAAAGATATAATTTATTGATTTGTAACCTTTTCTTTTTGTTCCCTGATTGCCTCTAAAACATTTAATAAACTCCTAGGAACCTCAGATAGCACCCTAACAAAGTTAGTTGTTACGCCTGAAAGAGAATAGAGAAACTTGGATAGCAAAACTTCCCTTGAAGGAAGTCCCGCAAGCCTTTTTATGCCAGATATGTCGATAATCTTACCATTTATCTGACCAACTTTTAGCTTTAACTCTTCGTTTTCCTCGCTAAATTTTGTTAAGATTTTAGCGGGCATAACTACGTCACTATAAGTCACAGCCAATGCGCAAGGCCCGTTCATGTAATCCCTTAGGGCAGCGGTCCCGGTATTCTCAGATGCTATAACAAGTAATCTATTTTTTGCGACCCTGAAATCAATATCAGCCTCTTTTAACTGGCGTCTCAGCTTGGATAAAGTTTCGACATTTAACCCTTGATAATTTACAAGAAAGGCCCCCTCAGAGCCATCGAGTACTTTTCTGAGCTCTTCTAAGATCTCTTCCTTTTTTCCTCTATTTAAGGACAAGAAACCACCTCCCCTCTTATTTTAGTGCTAAATTAATGTATAGCCGCTATAGAATATAGATAAAAGTAAATATGAATTAATGAAACGTTATAACCCAAGCGAATTCTTAAAATCACAGAAAAAAATTACCTTTCATATTTTATAGCTTTTTCAACAAAATATATATGTTGTTTTATGCCCCCTTGAAAATTCCCCGTGGGGTTTATTATTCATGCATAACGCTAAACCATTTGAACAGGAAAACTTGATTAACATGAATAATAAGCTAGCCGTTAAAATCTCCTCCATTCAGCTTCATGAAGCCAATTGCCCAATTTTTATGGCTGTGCTAAATTCTCAATAAATACAGTCTATTTTACTAAATCCCTAACATACGCCGTATCCACTTTAATACCTGGGCCCATAGTGGTAGATATGGATATGCCCTTTATATATGTCCCCTTGCTTGAAGCTGGCTTTAATTTTAAAATTATGTCTAAAAAATACTTAATATTTTGAAGTAATTTCTCTTCCCCAAAAGACACCCTGCCAATTGATGTATGTATTATGCCTGCCTTTTCAACCTTAAAATCTATTTTTCCAGCCTTTAATTCAGTTACGGCCTTGCCCACATCAAAAGTCACAGTGCCAAGCTTTGCATTAGGCATCATTCCTCTAGGTCCTAAGATACGACCTAATTTACCCGCCACGCCCATCATATCCGGGGTAGCAACCGTTTTATCAAACTCAAGCCAGCCACCTTGGATCTTTTCTGCAAGATCCTCAGCACCAACAAAATCTGCTCCTGCCTCGCTTGCCTCCTTTTCCTTTTCCCCTTTAGCAAAGACTACTACCCTTACGTCTTTCCCTATTCCATGGGGAAGGGATGCTGCCCCTCTTACCATTTGATCAGCATGTCTTGGATCAACACCTAACCTAATTGCTAAATCCACAGATGCATCAAAATTTACATATGAACTGCTTAATGCCAGCCTTACGGCCTCCTCAAAGCTATACTTTTTGGAGGCATCAATTTCTTCAAACTTCTCTGAATATTTCCGCCCTCTCTTAGACATAATATCACTTCCCTGAAATTTAATTATTCAATCAGTCCTTCACTACTATTCCCATACTTCTGGCAGTGCCTTCAATAATTTTTAAGGCGCCAGGGAGATCAACCGCACTCAGATCTTCATATTTCTGCTTGGCAATTTCCTCCAGCTGTGTTCGAGTGACGGATGCAATTTTTTCTCTTTTTGGATCAGGAGAACCCTTAGCTATATTTGCGGCCTGCTTAAGCAATACGGATGCCGGAGGGGTTTTGGTTATAAAAGTAAATGTTTTATCCGTATAAACAGTTACTATAACTGGAATAACCATACCTTCTTTATCCTGGGTTCTAGAATTAAAGGCCTTGCAGAACTCCATAATATTCACACCATGCTGGCCCAATGCCGGCCCAACCGGTGGAGAAGGATTCGCCTGCCCGCCCCTTACCTGCAATTTAATCGTTGCAATAACCTTTTTTGCCATGCCATTATCCTTTTAGTAAACATTTTTAAAGCTCATAAAAATCATAACTCTTTATTAAAAGTCAACTACTATCCCTAAAAGGGGTAGCTTGAGGGTCAAAGGCACAGAGGCACAGAGTTCTTGAAACGCATTATTTCTTCTTTGTGCCTTTGCCACTTTGCCCCTTTGTGCCTTAATCAGTAAAAATTATTAAACTAACGTCTTCGCCTAAAAGGCGAGGATTTTTCTCCCATTCCCCGAAGGAGACAATAACCAGCTTCAAACTTTCTATATTTTTGTAACCTGGACAAAATCGAGCTCAACTGGTGTTAAGCGCCCAAAAATACTTATTAAAACCCTAAGTTTATTCTTGTCTGATTTTACCTCTTCTACCATTCCATTGAAGCCAGTAAATGGACCATCAATAACCCTTACCTCATCTCCTTCCTCGAAATAAAATTTTGGCTTAGGTTTCTCATCTCCATCCTTCATCCTGCTCAAAACTTCTTTAGCCTCTTTCTCAGATATTGGAACGGGCTTGGTCTTTCCACCTAAAAAACCTGTTGTCTTATCGGTATCTTGTACAATATGCCATGTCTCATCAGTCAGAGCCATTTGTATCATTATGTAGCCTGGATAAAATTTTCGGGAAGAAGTCTTTTTTTTCCCTTTTACCAATTCTACAACCTTTTCGGTAGGTACCACTATTTGACCGAAATGATCCCCTTTACCCAAAGATTTAATCTTTTCTTCTAAGGCTAACTTTACCCTATTCTCAAAACCAGAATAGGTATGAACTATATACCATTTTAATTCCACACAACCACCTTATTAACATATATTATTTAGCCAACTATATTCTTTATAATCTTTACCAGGCCAAAATCAACTAAACCTAAAAAGAACGCAATAAAAAATACTAAAACTATAACTACTGCTGTTACAGAGAAAAGCTCCTTTTTAGTTGGCCACGTTACCTTTTTTAATTCCATTTTCGAATCGGCCAAAAACTGGCGCACTATAGAAAAATACCTCTTTAGCACAGATACCCCGTTATCGGTTTTTTTAGGCGAATCTTTTTTCGTCATCCCTGCCTGTCTGCTTAGGGTTTCTGCCGCCGAATTATTCTTGGCCTTAACCTGTTTCTGTTGTTTACTTGCGCTGGGTTTCGAAGTCTTTTTCTTACTATTTTTTCCGGTAATTTTTGTCTTTTTCATAATATACGTCAATTCTTAAAGGTCAGCTCAGCAACGCTTGCCTGTCTAGAGTATTTAAAAATTTTGCCTTTTGACTTATTAAAAAATGGCAGGCCAGGAGGGATTCGAACCCCCAACACCCGGATTTGGAGTCCGG
>JAGYMO010000260.1 GCA_018400255.1 Deltaproteobacteria bacterium | reverse complement strand
ATTAAGTACCATGACGTCCTTTGTGCGATCAAATACAACTAAATGCCCATCATCATCTATAAATCCGGTATCACCTGAGTAAAGCCAGCCATCTTTAAGCGTCTTCTCTGTTGCCTCATCATTTTTATAATAACCTTGGAAAACCGATGGACCCTTTGAAATTATCTCGCCATCTTCTGTTATCTTGACCTCTGTTCCAGGCAATGGGGTGCCGACCGTATCAAATTTTATATCTCCATCCCTGTGCACAACGGAGATTCCCGCTATCTCTGTTTGTCCATATATCTGTTTTAGATTTACCCCAAGGGCGTGAAAAAAGCGGAAGTGATCCGGACCCATTGCGGCACCGCCTGTGTAACAGTACCTCAGTCGTGACATTCCTAAATGATCCTTCAATTTTTTTTGCATTGTTATATAGGCAAACCAGTTAAACACCCTCCAATACCATGGTATATTCTTCTTTTCAAACTTAAGGTCTGCTACATGATAGCCTACCTTAGTTGCTATTTCATAAACCTTTCTCTTTATCCAGGCGGAATCTAGGTATTTAACCTGAACTTGTCTGGTCAACCCCTCATAAAGCCTTGGTGCAGCAAACATTACATGAGGCCCTATCTCTCTTATGTTATGCTGAGCTGTATCAGGCTCCTCTGGAAAATTGATGGTATATCCAATTTGAAGGCCGCATGAAATTGACATCATCTGTTCGCCAATCCATGCGAATGGAAGATAAGAAACAAAATCATCTGTATCATAACAGGGGTCTGTTTTCATCAAATTCTCACCCATGCTTAACATATTATAATGGGTCAATAAAGCGCCCTTTGGAAGGGCTGTTGTTCCAGAGGTATAAAACAACAGACAAATATCCTTTCCGTTGCCCTCCTTTATGAGGTTTTCAAATAGCTCCGGTTCTTTTTTATCCAATTCCCTTCCAAGCTCCTGAGTCGCTTTTATGCTTTTGAGAAAATCCTGATTGTAGCGTCTCATCCCTTTTGGATCATCCCATATTACATATTGTAACTTAGGACAATCATCCTTGATAGCAATGGCCTTATCAACCTCCTCCTGGGTCTCGCCCACAAAAAATGTACTGTCGGATTGGTCCACAATGTATTTGACTTCTTCCATCATGCAATCCTGAAATAGCCATACAGGGATAGCGCCGGCGGCCATAGCAGCCATCTCAGTCCAAAGGCCTTCCGGCCTGTTATCGCCGATCATTGCTACCTTATCGCCCCTTTTAAGCCCAAGGCTCACCATGCCTAAGGAGAGATATTTAACCTGTTCATAATAATCTTGCCACGTAAAAGGCCTCCAAATTCCGAATTCCTTTTCCCTTATAGCAACCTTATTTTTCCCATATCTCTTGCACTGATATAAAAATAATTGTGGGATTGTTAGTTCCTCTGTAATTTTCATGGCTTCCTCGGTCATTTTATCTCCTTGTTGCGTAAAGCTCTTCCTCTCCTAAATATGCCTTGATCACCCTGGGATCCTTACCGACCTCTTCCGGGGTTCCATCAGTGACTTTATTTCCAAAATCAAGCACTAGAATCCTGTCAGAGATATCCATTACTACACCCATATCATGTTCAACTAATACACATGTTATCTTCCAGCGCTTTTCTTCATTTATATCGAGAATAAATCTGGCCATATCCTCCACTTCTTCCAGGTTCAGCCCCGCCATAGGTTCGTCCAAGAGAATTATCTCCGGCCTGAGCGCAAGGGCCCTTCCAAGCTCAACCCTCTTCTGTGAACCATAAGGGAGCATATGGGCAACATGATCCCTGATGGACTCTATTTCTAATAAATCAATAATTTCCTCCTCGATAAATTCCCTGTCTTCTATCTCTTCTCTTTTCGGGCTACCCACATAAATAGAGCCACTTAAAATCCCCGTTTTTAAATGTACATGAGAGCCCATTCTTATATTATCAAGGACTGTCATCCCTCCGTATAGCTCAAGTTTTTGAAATGTTCGTCCTATACCAAGCTCCGCCCTTTTGTGAGGAGAAAGATGATTTATCTTTTCTCCTTTATAATAAACGTTTCCCTTTTGAGGGTGGTAAAGCCCATTTATGCAATTCATCATTACTGTCTTTCCTGCACCATTTGGTCCAATTATAGAGTGTATTTCCCCTTTTTTTACATCCAGGCTAACCCCATTAAGGGCCTGAACTTTACCAAATGCCATGTGAATATCCTCCATTTCAAGCAGGACATCCCCTTCCCTCAAATCAGACGAATTAATCATAACCGTAAAGCCTCCAAATTATGCCTCAAAAAAAATATATAACATCCCGGAACAGTTAGTAGATAAAAAAAGGCCTGTCAATGTTGACAGGCCTTTTTTTATTATATCGTTAAAAATAGAACAGCTTCAAAATTTGAAAAATAGTTGCAACACATATCCAAAAAAAAACTAAAGCCTCGTATTTTTTTCATAATAGTATTTATTATTGAACTTTATGTTAGTAGTGCATACGAAATTTTATTCTTTCTTATTTTCTTCTTAACAGTTTGTCAACAATTTTTTTAAATAAAATGAACTCTGTTCATTTCTTATGCCACACAACAGCAGCTTAGATTTTTCACATAAAATAATTAAAGCTAAGTTATTCAAAGCCTTTAAGACAACAATCTTAATAATGGTCAGATACAATTCTGGGCATAAAATTTTTTTCACATTGCCGCAAAAAATAAGCATCTGTCATGCCCGCGATAAAATCTAGTACAATCATCGCGGCAGGAGTTTTCTCCTTGTATTCGGGCGACATGCCGTCTAAAAATTCTTTAAAAACAACGGAATCATCATTTCCAGATACAATATCTTTATAGAACCTTTCGAATAGCAATTCAAACATTAATTTTAATTTGCTCGTTTGATTTTTTGCCTTCGGATTTCTATAAATAAAGTCCTGATTAAAATCTTTAAGTCTCTTCATGGCGTCTGCAACTTCAGGGCTAAAAGAAATATAAGACTTTTCAAGGCTTTCTGATACAAGATCCTCCACCAGTGTATAAACTATAGTGCCATTAGTATCGCCTAATATCCTCCGACATACCGCGGGAATCTCTCCTCTTTTTATCAAACCAAGCCTTATGGCGTCCTCTATATCCCTCCCGATGTAGCTAATAGTATCTGCCATTCTAACCGTACATCCCTCCATAGTCATAGGCCATAAAGAGAAATTCTTATCTTTTTTAAGGCTTCCTATTTCCTTATCAAGCTTGTTAAAGTCCTTTTCTCCATCAGGATATAGTCTTTCATTATGTACCTCACCATTATGGCATAGTATGCCGTCGAGCACCTGTAATGAGAGATTTAAACCACAGCCTTTCTTTTCTATTACGTCTAAAAAACGAACTCCCTGTACATTATGCAAAAAATTACCAAGATTGTGCTGGTTAGATAAGTCAGATAAAAATCTTTCGCCATCATGCCCAAAAGGTGCATGCCCTATATCATGCCCAAGCGCAATGGCCTCAATCAAATCCTCATTTAAATTTAGAAGGCGACCTATAGTTCGGCCAATCTTGGAAACCAATTGAACATGTAAAACACGATGGGTGATATGATCATTTCTAATGAGATAAAATACCTGTGTCTTGTCTATGTATCTGGAATAGGATAAAGAATGGAGAATCCTATCTGAATCAATGGAAAAATTCTCCCTGTGTCCGTCCTCCACTTCCTGCTCCTGTATTTTTCTCTTTGCCTGAACGCTTAAGGTTGCATAAGGTAAAAACCTCTCTCCTTCCAAGATACGTTGTCGTTCCTTTATATCTTTTAATATGTTACGCTTTTTCAAAAAAAATAGTTCCTTACGTTACTATCTCAGGGTAAATATAAAACTAAAAATTGCTTTTATAAAACAAAAAATAACAGGCAATTATTAATCGCATTTATTGATAGTATTCATCCCTGCGAGATTTATTTACGGTTCATTTTGACATTAAAGTAGTTTATGGTAAATAGGTTGAAAATTTCAAATTTTTATTTTCGAATTAGATTATACTATTAAAATAGCCATTGATGGTCAATTTAAATTATGAAATTTCATCAAACTGAAAAAAAGGTTTTATCCACCTTATTTAATTACAATATGATAGCCAAGGGAGACAGGGTTATTGTCGCTGTATCAGGAGGGCCTGATTCTGTATGCCTCTTAAAAACCCTCTCTAAATTTCAGGAATTATTACATTTCACAATAATAGTTGCTCATTTTGATCACGGTTTAAGACCAGGGGAAGATACAAAAGAAACCGAGTTCGTATACAATATTGCTACAAAACTTAATCTACCATTTATATACGGCAGACCTGAAAATGCTATAAACAGGAATGGACCATCCATTGAAGAAAAGGCAAGGGAAGAAAGGTATCAATTTTTAAAAAAGACCTTAAAAAAACAAAATTCCCAAAAGATAGCCCTTGGCCATAATATGAATGACCAGGCGGAAACAGTGCTTATCCATTTTTTGAGAGGGACAGGAATTACCGGCCTATCAGGCATGGCTGCAATTAACAAGGAAAATTACATCAGGCCTCTTCTATTTGTTAGCAGTGAAGAGATAAGGACATACCTCAATCAAAACAATACATCATTTATGATCGATAGTTCGAATTTTGACAAGCGGTACCTCAGGAATAGGTTACGTTTAGAGCTAATACCACAACTTCTATCTTATCAACCAAAACTTATCCAACATCTAAGCAATAGCGCTTTTGTATTCAGGCATGAAGATGAATTCCTGGAAACAGAGGCCCAAAAAGCACGTAAAGACATGACAAATGACTCAAAAAAAGGTAAGTCCCTGGAGCTCTCCCTTCATTTACTAAAAAAAGCACCTCTTCCGATTAAATATCGTATTATCAGGCAGGCTATAAAAAAGGTAAAGGGTGACATAAGAAGAATAGATTATAGTCATATCACAAGAATTGCAGGATTATTAACAAATAGAAAGCCACAGATTACAATTAATCTCCCTGAAGGCCTCGTTGTTAAAAAAATATATGAAAGGCTTACATTTGATTTTTCAAGTAATGATACATACCCGGTGGAGATCTCGTATTACTTGAATAATGTTGGTAAATTTTATATACACGAAACAGGCCAGAGTATAGTCTTGAAGGAAATATCTAAACAGGACTTCTCGCCATATTCCGTTTCCAAGTTTGTTGCATTCCTGGATCTTGATAAAATTCAATGGCCTTTAAAAATTAGGAATCTAAGGAAAGGTGACAAATTTATCCCCCTTGGCCTTAATGGGTTTAAAAAAGTGAAAAATATACTTATAGATAACAAAGTTCCTATTGAAGATAGAAAAAAAACTATTATATTTGAAAACAACAATGATGTAATATGGATACCAGGCATAAGAATTGATGAAAGATATAAAATAGAGACATATACAAAAAGAATTTTAAGGTGCGCTATTGAATAAAGTATGATATATAAAAAAATTTAACCCGCAACTCATAAAGATCCCAGGACGTAAATGTAGAAAAATTAATAACCTACCCTTATTCTTTATTTAGAAATTCTTGGAATTTCATTTGCCCTGTTCTAATTATTGAAAACCAAGGTTTTTCCATAGTGAAAAAGGCTGTTTATAGTGTTTATGAAATAGTGTTATTATTAAATCAATCTTCGTAACGGAGGAAATTATTTTTGAACTCATTTTCAAAAAATCTAACTCTATGGCTAGTTATAAGCCTTATGTTTGTTTTATTATTTCAGATATTTAAAAAAGAAACAAAACAAAATGGACAAATAACTTACAGTGAATTCCTTAATATGGTTGAGCGTGGTGACATTAATCAGGTTACCATTCAAGGAGACAGGATATACGGCGTAACAAACCAGAGTCAACCATTTAAAACATTCGCCCCAAAAGACCTGGAGCTCATAAAACTTTTACGAACAAAAAATATAGGAATTTCCGCTAAACCTGATGAATCATCTCCATGGTACATGACACTGCTCGTATCATGGTTTCCCATGCTGCTTTTAATAGGTGTATGGATCTTTTTCATAAGACAAATGCAAGTGGGAGGAGGTAAGGCCTTGTCTTTCGGCAAAAGCAGGGCCAAACTCGTAACCGAGCAAAAAGATAAAATTACCTTTGATGATGTTGCAGGCATAGACGAGGCCAAAGAGGACCTCCATGAGATCATAGAATTTCTTAGGGACCCAAAGAAGTTTACACGCTTAGGAGGTAGGATACCAAAAGGGGTCCTTCTTGTAGGAGCACCCGGAACAGGTAAAACATTGCTGGCTAGAGCGATAGCAGGGGAAGCCGGCGTTCCTTTCCTGAGTATAAGCGGATCTGACTTTGTTGAAATGTTTGTTGGCGTAGGTGCATCCAGGGTTAGAGACCTATTCGTTCAGGGCAAAAAAAACGCGCCATGTATTATATTTTTAGATGAGATTGATGCCGTTGGTCGCCACAGGGGAGCCGGCTT
The DNA here is from genome assembly GCA_018400255.1 of Deltaproteobacteria bacterium. Taxonomy (GTDB): domain Bacteria; phylum Desulfobacterota; class DSM-4660; order Desulfatiglandales; family B25-G16; genus M55B121. The sequence goes on along the minus strand of JAGYMO010000260.1, from coordinate 19,715 downwards.
AGGGGGGGGACATGATGAGAGAGAACAGACACTTAACCAGCTTTTAGTTGAAATGGACGGATTTGAATCAAATGAAGGTGTAATACTAATTTCCGCTACAAACAGGCCTGACGTGCTTGATCCCGCACTGTTAAGACCAGGTAGATTTGATAGGCAGGTAGTTGTACCTGTACCTGATGTAAGGGGGAGAGAAGGTATTTTAAAGGTGCATACCAGAAAAGCAAAGGTCTCTGATAATGTTGATCTTTCCGTTCTTGGAAGAGGGACGCCAGGCTTTACAGGAGCAGACCTCGAAAATATGGTGAATGAGGCTGCCTTGCTTGCTGCAAGAAGGGACAAAGATAGCATTGAAATGTCAGACTTCGAAGACGCGAAAGATAAAGTCCTTATGGGATCAGAGAGGAAAAGCATGATCATCAGTGATATAGAAAAGCGAACCACAGCATACCATGAATCAGGCCATGCACTAGTGGCAAAACTACTGCCTGATACCGATCCCATCCATAAGGTAACTATAATTCCTAGAGGCCGAGCCCTTGGCCTTACCCAGCAACTTCCCTTAGATGACAAACATACCTATACAAAGGAATATCTCTTGAGTAATATAAGTATACTTTTGGGGGGTAGAATCGCAGAGGAAATCGCACTGAATACTCAAACCACCGGCGCAAGTAATGACATAGAAAGGGCTACTGATATCGCAAGAAAAATGATTTGCGAATATGGTATGAGTGAAAATCTTGGTCCTTTAAGCTTCGGAAAAAAGGAGGAAGAAATATTTTTGGGCCGCGAGATAGCCCAGCATAAAGATTACAGCGAGGAGACAGCCCAAAAAATTGATAGAGAGATCAATGATTTAATTACTATAAATTATCAGAAAACGGCCGAGCTTTTAAAAGATAACTTTTCTACACTAAACAATTTAGCGCAGGCGCTTTTAGAAAAAGAAACATTAAACGGCCAGGAGATTGACGATATTATAAGCAAAAAGGTAAAAAAAAGGAAGGTAAGAGCTAAAAAGACAAAAAAGGAAGATTGATGTCAAACATGGATACTGCCGGCCTTTTAAAATTTTTAGATAAGAACAAAAATCGCAGCCATAAAACCGTTATTATGGGTATCCTAAATGTTACACCTGACTCATTTTTTGACGGGGGCCTATATCTCGAAAAAAATGGGGCAGTTGAACATGCGATAGAGATGATAGAACAAGGGGCGGATATCATTGACATAGGAGGAGAATCAACAAGGCCCTTTTCAGATCCAATCCCCACTGATGAAGAGCTCAAACGAGTAATGCCTGTTTTAGAAAATCTGTCACGAAAAACACAAACACCAATAAGCATAGATACGTATAAAAGTGAGGTGGCAAGACATGCAATTGAAGGGGGTGCCACAATTGTTAACGATATAAGTGCGTTAACCTTTGACCCTGCGATGGCACCATTGATAGCAGAGACAAACGTTCCAGTCATCCTTATGCATATGAAAGGAACACCAAAAAATATGCAGTCTAACCCAATATACAAAGACCTCATTAAAGACATAAAATCATTTTTCCATCAAAAATTAGAGATAGCTATTAAGGCAGGGATAAAAAGAGATCGCATAATTATCGACCCAGGTATTGGTTTTGGTAAATCCTTCAACGATAATCTCAAAATAATAAAGGACTTAAACGAATTTTCAGACCTCGGGCAACCAATCCTTATTGGTACCTCAAATAAATCTTTCATAGGAAATATGCTTGGGACTTCCATTGAATCAAGGGATACAGGCACTATGGCAACACTTGCAGCCGCAATAATGAATGGCGCAGACATTGTTAGAGTACATAATGTTAAGTCATCAAGGGAAACAGCTACAATTATAGATGCTATAAAATCCGGGCATCCAGTACAATTTGACAATTGAGGTTATAACTATATACAGGCATATGTTGGTAACTTAACATACGATACATTGTAATAATTCAAGTAAAGGCTTATCTATTATGCTTCTTTGCATTGATATAGGGAATACAAATATTGTTCTCGGTATTTTTAAAAATGACAGCATGGTTAACCATTGGCGTATAAGAACAGAAAGGGATATGACGAGTGATGAATTAAGCATATTAGTAAGCAACCTATTCTTTCCATCGCATTTAAAGGTTAAAGACATCAAAGACATAATTATCTCTTGCGTTGTGCCGCCACTTCTTAACCCATTTAAAGAGTTCTGCATTCTTCATTTAAACAAAGAACCAATGATCGTAGACCATAAATTGAACACTGGTATGGCCATTAAATATGATAATCCTAAAGAGGTTGGGGCTGACAGGATCGTCAATGCGGTAGCTGCATACCAAAAATATAAAAAAGGTCTTATTGTTGTAGATTTTGGCACAGCCACGACTTTTGATTACATATCTGCTGATGGAGCTTACGAAGGCGGGGCAATTGCGCCTGGAATAATAATATCCGCCGAGGCCCTTTTCCAAAAGGCCTCTAAGCTGCCAAGGGTTGAAATATTCGCAAGGCCTAAAACAGTGATCGCAAAAGAAACAATGAACAGTATAAACTCAGGGTTGGTATACGGGTATGCAGGTCTTGTAGATGGAATAGTGGATAGGATAAAGACTGAAAAAGGTGCCGCTCTTACTGTTATTGCAACAGGTGGACTGGCCCCATTAATAAAATCCGAGTCCAGAAGTATTGAACATATAGAAAAATTTCTTACACTGGAGGGATTAAAGGCCATTCATAAGTTAAATTCACCTTAAACTCCCTGGCTGCAAGTTATGGAATATCTAAAAGATGTAAAAGGCAACTTTCAAGGATTCAAAGGTAGCTGGCCAGGCCTTACTTGCTATAAAGGCATAAAAAGCAAATTTACCTTGCTTTCAAAAAACTTAGGTCAATGTTTAGATAAAACAACTATAAAATTTTATTGGTTATTGGGTATTGACCTGGAAACCAGTTTAAACCGATAAACATGGTATTAAATATTCATGGCCATTGTCTGCAATCTTAATAATTTACCTGATGGCGTAAAAAATCCTGTTGTAACAATAGGTAATTTTGATGGGGTACATAAGGGCCACCAGACAATCTTTAAAAAAGTCATAAAACACGCCCGTGACATAAGGGGTACTGCGGGTGTTATTACCTTTGACCCACACCCTATAAAGATAACTGCCCCGGACAGCGCGCGCCCACTTATAACCCCTTTAGATCAAAAGAGGGAACTCATATTAAATCAAGGGATAGAACTCTTTATCATGATAGACTTTTCCTATGAGTTCTCAACTATTTCTGCAACAGAATTCATTAAGGACGTGCTTGTAACCCGATTAGGTATCAAAGAAATCATAGTAGGATATGACTATGTATTTGGTCGGCATAGAAAAGGCGATATAGAGCTATTAAAAAGGATGGGTAAAGAATTTGATTTTTCTGTATACCAAATCAAGCCCGTTTATGTAGGAAAAACATTGGTTTCAAGCACCTTAATCCGCAATCTTGTAGAAAATGGCGATATCACTGAGGCAAAACGACTGCTTGGGAGAAGCTACCAAATTAGAGGAAAAGTAATCAAGGGAATGAATAGAGGAGGGTCTATTTTAGGCTACCCAACTGCCAATTTAATGCTTTCAGATGAGCTTGTTCCAAAAAAGGGCGTTTATATTGTTACAGTGGATATCGATGGGAAAACGTTTCAAGGATTAACTAATATAGGTTATAACCCAACCTTTAAAAACAAGGAATTGTCTGTTGAGACCTATATAATTGATTTCTCTGAAAATATCTTAGATAAAGATATAAGGTTAAATTTTTTGTCTCGTCTTCGTGACGAAATAACCTTTACAAGTGTCTCAGATCTGTCTCAACAAATAGACCAAGATGTCGAAAATGCAAAAAGATTTTTTAAAAATAAGAAATATTTATAGAAATATCGATTATAGAGAGGATACATAATGAAAAGAATATATACCTCATTAGTCTTACTGATGCTTATAGCCTTATGCATGGGTTGTGCCACATCCTATAAGGCTCAACCGCTGCCATTCAAACATCCATCATCATACCCAAATGCCGGCTATGTAGAGGGAGCCGCAATTGGAGCAGAGGCTTATATTGACAAGCAGCAGGCTCATAATGCCTTTGGCTTTGATATTAGAGGGGCTGGAATGCTACCTGTAAGAATTGTAGTAGACAATCAGGGGGAAAGTGGTTTATTCATTAAGCCGGATCAGACATTTCTTCAAGATAGCTCAGGAAATCTATGGCCTGTCTTATCTGAAAGATTCGCCTATGAGAGGGTCACAAAGTACGCTCAAACAAAGCAAATTTTTAAAGATGGCGCATACTCTGGAGTAATATCTGGTGCAGCCGGTGCTATTGTCGGGGCTGCTATTGGTATTGTTACAGGGGAAAATGTCTTATCCACAGCAGGCAAAGGCGCCGCTGTAGGAGCAGCCTCCGGGGCAGTATTTGGGGGATTGGGGGGCTATGCTTCAGCGGATGAGGCCAACAGACAGGTCATGGAAGACTTTGAAGAGAAAAACCTTCAGCACAGATCACTTCCTCCGAATAAGCTCAGCTATGGATTCATATTTTTCCCAGGAGAGGCGCAATCAGCAAATTCACTTAGGCTACAGCTTGAAGCTGAGAATACAGGAAAGGTTTATACCCTCATTTTCAATCTATAAAAAATGCTTCACCTTGCCTCGACAAAAACCTGTTTTCTTCTTGGGTTGGTGACTAAATTTTGACCTCTTAAGCCTTAGTCACTTAAATGAAGTAAAAAATCAGGCAGAGATAGGCTTCTCCACTATCTTTCTCTGCCTTTTAATCCTCTCGTGCATTTTATTTAATCCAAATCCCTGATACATCGATCCATTTTTTCCCTGGTCGCTTCCTTTGTATTATCAAGCATTCCCTTGAGAGCCGTCTCCAATTTTCTTAGCTCATCCAAGATAGATTGCAGCCCTTTCGCTATTGATTCCCCTTTTTCCCTCTTTATACTCGAGCCCCTATCCTTTAGGTGATTATGAAGTTTTTCAAGTTCTTCCTCGGCAAGCCCAATGGTACTCTTTATTATTTCACTAACTGTATTCAATATCTCTTCTACGCTTTTTTGAATGCCATACTGCCTCTCTTTTTCATCAGCCGCATGAGCAGGGCTTAGATAAAGGAAAATAAACAGGAAAAGAAAAACTATGCAAGACCATTTTTTTATATTCTTAAGGCTCATAACTAAATTTTCTCTTAAAAAAGATATGCTGCCAACTGCCTTTGCCCTATCAATAAGTTTATAAAATTATTTGATACTATTTTCATAAAAAATAATCAATGCCCTATTATGGTTTAAAATTTTTGGTAAACATTTTTTGGCCCTGAAACGTCTAATGTTAAAAAAGGCCATATATATGTTAAACATAAATTGTTTAATTATCGAAGACCATTTTTCTACATTTGGAAAACAGAGAGAGCACGCGCACATTTATTTTAATAAAAACAGGCGGTTCTCATCAAATAATTTATTAGGCTTGTGAAAAAAATGGAGGTAAAAATGAAAAGAAAAAATATTTTTCTGACAACCCTCGCCCTAATACTGTGCCTTACATTTTTAGTGCCCTCGGCCTGGGCTAGAAAGCACAGGTCATATGAAGGAGCAGCCATATTTTTAGGCACTGCATTTCTTATAGATGCATTTGTAAGGGCTGCAAACCAAAATTATGTCCATGATTGCTGCCGTTGTCCATCGGTAAGGGAAACAGCAGTTCCTGCAAATAGGCATTACAATTCTAAAAGAATATGGATTGCGCCTACTACACAGAGAGTTTGGCATAAAGGCTATTACAATGGACGTGGGCGTTGGATACCTGGATATTGGGAGGAAATCCATCGACCTGGTCACTGGAGATAAAACTAATCAGCCCTGCTGAAGGCTTTTAGACTGAAGTGGTTTAGGCAGAAGGTAAAAAAAGACCATAATCCACCTTCAGTCTTTAGCCTAAACATCTATCTATCTTTCCTTCCAAGGCTTTTCCATTGGTATAAAAAACATCAAAAGCGTCGGTATGATGAATATAACAGTGATAGAAGACAGTGCTAGATCTCCAAGAATAACGCTGCCGAGACCTCTTTAAATCCCTGAGCCCGGCCCAGACCCTACCACAAGGGGAGGCATACCGAATATGCTCGTAAATATACTCGTGTATTATAGGTCTGAGTCTTGTCCTTGTTGATTCGATTACTGCTTCACGGTAATTCGTGCCTTGAGGCCTTACGTTGTTAAGAGTCTGAAAGACAATTATCATTGACTTTAAACCCAGATTATGCAGTAGCCAGCTACTGCATAATCTGGGTTACATAAAGCCACATATCTCTTTCAAGGCTTTCTTGTTTATTTCAGGGATAGTTGCATTTTTATCAGGATACCCAACGACAAGTATCAAAAAGGCCTTCTCAGATGCTGGTCTCTGAAGTATCTTATTTAAAAAATTCATAGGGCTTGGTGTATATGTAAGGGAGACAAGCCCGGCATTGTGAATAGCTGCAATAAGTATGCCCGTGGCAATGCCTACGGATTCGGTAACATAATAATGTTTCTCGATTGTACCATCACGTAGCCTTTTGTAACGCTCCGCAAAAATGACTATCAAATATGGTGCAACCTCTAAAAATGGCTTACAAATATTAGTACCCAGGGGTTTAAGGGCGTTTAGCCATTTTTCAGGTGCCCGTTTTCTATAAAAATCAACCTCCTCTTTCTCTGCCGCCTTTCGAATTTCTCTCTTTGTGTCTCGGTCACTTACCACCTCAAAATGCCAGGGTTGCATATTTGCACCACTTGGCGCTGTTGCAGCAGCGCGAATACACTTTTCTATAATATCCCTGGGAATTGTCCTGTCTGAAAATTGACGAATTGATCTCCGTCTTCTCATGTCTTCATAAAATGCTACTGCCCTCTGTCTCATATCTTCTTCAGAGTACTCAATATAGCCCGCAACGGAAGAAAATTCTGGTCCGGTCATCCCTTCTATCCCCTATTTTTTACTACTTGAGCCGATTTTATTCTGTTTTAAATAGTTAGTTTAAAGAAGTTTTGTGCCATATCCCAGTACGTTAATGTATCAACCCTACCAGCGGCATAAGCATCATGCCATCCATCAGGCACCGGCATATTATCGTAGAGCTCCCTGCGCCTGGCCTCAAGCAACAACCTTGGCTTCTTCATAAAATCAGCACCGCATATGACCTGCTTTTCTGATTTTGATGATAGCCTCTCCAACCATTCGATACCCTCACAGTTTCTCAATAGATGATGATCAAGAATAAGGGTCTTAACATTTTTTGAAAGCCTTAAGGCATTAGCCCAAGCTATTTCAAATAGCTTATTGGACATTTTAGATAGATAAAGAGGCGGCCCGCTTACCAATACTATATCAGGATTTAATGACAAAACCTTAGAAACCGCGCCCTCATTAAGCAGCTGTAAATCGGAGGCATGAACAAAAACAGATTCCTCCTTTATTCTCGTAATTATAACCTTCTCACCATTATTCCTTTCTTCTCCATGGGGCACCGGCCCAAAAAAAGACAATGGGCCTGTTTCTTTTCCTTCCGCAGAAATAAGCTCTTTGCCAAAGGAAAATGAAATAGAATCTGCCCTTATCTTTTCTGTAGGCGAAAGAGGCGATAATTTAGCCCATATCTTCACGGCTGGGTTTAATTCCTTTACCTTATCAATGTTCAGCTGATAGGGGTTTGCATTTTCTAAAGGTACATGATCTCCGTGGAAATGACTAAATACTATATCAGAGGCCTCAAGCCATGCCTTGACAATTCTTTTCCTTATTCTCTCACATATTGCAATCTGAAACGGGTGTGGAGGTAAGCCATACCTTAAAAAGCCCAACGCAATTCCAGGGTCAATTAGTATGTTTTTACTCTTAGTTTTTATAAAGCAACAAAGACCTCTAACGCCTAATGACTCCGTGCCTATTATCTCTATTTCCATAATCTATAAAAACGAACCCGGGACACCGTGTTCCTTCCATAACTAAGCTGAATTGTATTTTTGTTTCCCCTGAACTGAATCATCGAATACAATCATTCCCTTCGAGCAGAATCATTTTATTTTTTTCTATTCTAAGCATTAGCCCTTTTATATTAGAAAATAGTAGAGTTCCATTTGATACGTTACTATCATCCACCTTTGTAGGTTAAATTCAAATCTTTTATATATGAATCAATACCCGTAACTATACCAGCGGCAACTCTTCCCAAATATTTATCACTTCCAAGGCGATTATTCTCTATCGAATTTGTGATGTATCCGATTTCAACCAAAATCGCCGGCATTTTAGCCCCTATCAAAACATAAAAGGGTGCCTGCCTTACTCCCCGGTCCCTGACTTTTTTGTAGCCCTGGCGCAGTTCCCCTAACAAACCTTGCTGCACAAACTTTGCAAGGCTCCTTGATTCGAATATTTTAGTATTGAGCATAAGATCATTTAAAATAACCTGCAAATCACTAATATTCTTTTTCGATGTAGCATTTTCCTTTGCAGCCAAATTCATGCTATGTTCGTCGAGGGCAACATTTAAAAAATATGTCTCTATACCCTGAGCACTTCTGTACTTATGGGCATTCGTATGAAGCGATATAAACAAATCCGCCTTTTCCATATTTGCAATAGCGGTCCTTCTTTCCAACGGTAAAAACATATCTTCAGTCCTTGTTAGAACTGTCTCACAATGCAAGTCTTCGCGTATTTTATGCGCCAGCAATTTCGAAAGTTTAAGAACCACATCCTTCTCTCTTAAACCATTAGGCCCTATAGCACCAGGATCTTTTCCACCATGACCCGGATCAATTACTATGCTCCTCACGCCCAAACCTAACTGCTTTGCCAGAGACATTTCCTTTTCGTTGTTTAAGTAAATATCCTGCCCCTCAGCCGGCTTTTCTGGAGCTTTCTTGCCCAAGGTCTCTATCTTTTCGGCCTTACCCTGGACATCAATTACAATTCGAAATGGATCATACAAATGGAAAATCTTAAAGTCCTCCATATTGTCTATATCCAAAACAACCCTGACTGTCTTTCTATTATACTGGGCTGCCCTTGCCCTCCTTAGCAGGCCATCCTTTATCGGTATTGAGCTTTCAATGTCTTTACTGATCCACGCATTATATATATCGACAAACAAGCGGCTTGGTTTTTTCAGCTTTAAATCCCTCTTTAGAAGTCTCTTCTTGTATGCAACTGGATTATCAATATCCACAACCACCCGTGTATAGGTAGGCGTTGACCAGTGCCTTATATCATGAACCAGGCACTGCCTTCTGTTCTCCAACGGTTTTTTTCCAACAGAGGCTGTCTTTGTTTTCTCTAATATTGTCTCAAGGTCTGCCATAATCTTAGATGACTTAGCCCTTGCGTCTCCATGGGGAAACTTTATCTCTACCTTTAAAAGCTCTACATATGCCTGCTTGAAATCCTTTTTATATTTATATAATATTTCCCCTATTCTATATTGGGCATTGTCAGCGACATTGTGTTTTTTGTATGTATCAACTATTTCTCTATATAGAGACAGGGCCATTTCTAAATCAGACCTTCTTGATGAATATCTATATAGGTTTGTCCAAAGCTTACCAGCCTCAAACATGGCATATGCTGCCTCATCACTGCCTGCAGAGGCCTTATAGATCCTCTCATATCTTTTAATGCAGCGATCCCAATTATGCCTATACTTCTTTTTAGCCGGAGATTTATAAAGGTAGTTTGCGCAGGAACGGGCTTTTTGCAAAAGTGCCTTATCAGAAGAGGGTGAGGCGATAGCGCCATATTCGCCTAACCCAGTTAAAAAGAATAGTAGCAAAAAAAAGAAAATTGTCTTGCAAATAGCATGAGTATGTCTGTTAATCATTCAAAAAGCCTTATTTTCTAACCTTAAAAAATGGCGATAAAGCAAGTAAGTATAAACCAAAATATATAACTAAAAATCCCCTTCTATATCCAAAGAACTTTGATCCAACCTGTGTTTCAATATCCAATCCATCGTGCCTATTTGCTAAAGCTATAAGAATTCGAATGTATACACTGCAAGGTTAGCTAAACCTAAATTGTCTAAAAAAGCAATAGATGTAGAGATAAAATCCCCGAAGACTAATCTGTTAATTTTCTAATGTTAGTCTATTTTAAATGAGAGCTTGCAAGAGGCCTAATCATTGATCTTTTCACCAGATAGTTCAGAGGTGGATGGCTCTAAAACCTTTATTGTGTCCCACTTTTGACACTGAGGGCATTTCCAAACTAATTTATCCGGCATAAACCCACAATTAGTACATTGAAATTGTAAGTAAGGGAAATCTAATTTTGAGAGGAGTTCTCTGAAGGCCTCTAATGCCTCTTCATTCCTTCCTTCTTTTAAAAGTATTTCACCCATAAATTTCCTGGCATCTAAAAAGGACGGAAATAATGTGATTGCCTCATTCAATTTACTAATAGCCCCATCAATGTCTCCCCTATTGTAAAGATATTTCGCCAAGGATAAGTGTGTAAACCCATGAGAATTTTTATAGGCGGAATCAAATAGAAAATCCTCAATATATTTAGTATTCATAATATCTGAAAATGCCCCTTCAAGCCTTTGATAGGCAAGGAAGGTAAACTGTGGCTCGATATCCGCTATTTTTTTCCAGACAGACAAGGCTTTTTTGTAATCTTTACGTTGAAAGTAAATGTCACCTAAATGTAGATATGCGTCAATGCATTTATTCCAAATGGAAATTGCCTTTTTAAAACTCTTTTCAGCTCCTTCATTATCATTACTTTTTTCCTGAATTTTACCAAGCTCTGTTTGGTAATGAGCAAGGACATTTTTGTGTTCGCCTTTAACCAGTCTTGAAATAGTTTTTTTGGTTTTAAACGCATTATCCCAATCATTGATATCTTCATAAATTTTGCCTAATTGATCAAGGGCTTCAATATTGTTTGGGTCAGTATCAAGCGCTTCTTTAAAGGTAGATATAGCCCTTTGCAGAAAGCCTCCCGCCCTGTAATCGAATCCTAAGTCTAAAATTGCCCTTAATCTTATAGCCTTATCAAGGGTAGGTCTTAAAATTATACCCTGCCTGATTCTTATGGCAGTTTCAAAATCGCCCTTTGACCTGTAAAGATTACTCAGTGCAATATATGTTTCAACTGTATCTGAATTAATCTGGACAGACTTTGTAAATTGTTCAATAGCATGATCTGTGTCATTAGATAACATGTATTGAATACCTTGAAAAAAGGCCTTGTCTCCTTTGTCCAAATCCTTTTTGAACTTGTTTAACCTTATTGACTGAATAAACCAGTAGATGATAAAGGCCCCTAAAAATAGAATCACTACGAGAATGAGCGCATTCAAGCCTTGCAAATCAAAAAACCAGCATTTTATATACTGCCACATAAATAATTTCACTTTTTAATTTAGTGTTACATCTGCGATAAATATACTGCTTTTTTAAAAAAAACAACACCTGAGAGCTCAGGTTACATTCTGAAATATAAAATATACTAACAGTATAACTCACGCTATTAAGTTTTCAGTATGTAATCAATCATCATACATTCAAGGCTGTTTAAAAATAATTCATTGGCAAGGGTATAAAAATTTAACTGTAAACTTTTTTTATCTCTAATCTATTTCTTCTGGTTTTTCCTCGTCTACCGCACCCTGAACAATAGGTAGGTTCCTCAACGAGTCAAGCTCCTTGTCTCTTCCCTTATTCTCTTTTAAAAGATCCCTTATTTGCTTCTTTAATTTAAAACGCTCTACTATTCCAAAAAGACCAGCTATTAGGACACCAAATAAGAATACTATTATCAAAACAAGATAAAAGGCCATTGGCGCACTTTCCACTTCCCAAAACAGCAGGTCTATTTTCAGTGTTAGGGTCTCTGATAACTGCTCAAGGTTTTCCACAATAATTATTACTACAAACAGCATCAATATTAAACTTATAAACGCCTTTAAATGCTTCATAGGGACCTCCTGAATTATCTATTGAAATTTTATTATTCTCTAATTTTTTTAAAAAAGGGTAATAATTTTTGGTATGTACCCTGAATGTGTTCCGGGATAACCCTAACATCTCCAAATATACTCATAAAATTTGTATCCCCTTCCCATCTTGGCACAACATGAAAATGAATGTGATCTTCTACACCCGCGCCCGCGACCCTGCCCATATTTAAGCCCACATTAAATCCAGTTGGATTCATGGTTTCTTTTAATATGCCTATTGACTTTTCCACCAGTTCAATTAAATGTAGTTTCTCTTCAGTCAATAACCCATCTAAGGTTGATATATGCCTTATAGGGGCGACAAGAAGATGTCCATTTATATATGGAAATTTATTCATAATAACAATGCTGGATTTCCCGATAAACAATATTAATCTTCTTTCATCCTGGCTCCTGTCGTCACCTGGACAAAATATACATTCGCCTTTCTTGTCATCAGAGTTAATATACTCCATTCTCCAGGGAGCCCATAAAACTTTCATCTTTAAACCTCAAATTTCAATTATACTGCCTTCAATTTTACTTCCTATTTCTAAAATACCAATTGAATGCACTCCATTAACGCTAAAACCGGTTGCGGTGCCTGGATTAAAAAAAACAACGCCATCACGAATATGGTTAACGGCCCTGTGAGAATGTCCATAAATAACAAGCTGGGCATCCTTAAACTCTGGCCTAACCCTCTTTTCTATGCCAAATGGAGAGCCCCATCCATGTGTTAATCCAATTAAAAATCCTTCAACCTCAAATATGTCCTTAACCGGGAGCCGGTTTTTTATTTCTTCACTGTCCATATTACCCTGAACAGCATGGAGTGGCTTTTTTCCTAAAAACTCAATTACCTCTGCGGAAACCGCATCCCCGGCATGAATAATCATATCTACATTACTAAGATACGTATTATATATTTCTATCAGCCGAGAATTTACACCTTTAAGGTGGGTATCTGAGATTACACCTATTTTCATGAAATTTAGATATAACTATTGCTTGATTAGTAATATATTGGAAATTAAAAGATTATATAGTTATAAAAACACATGCTTTTGCGTACAATGCAGGAATCCTTCCCATTTTATCTTTCATTTCGCGATAGTAGCAACCCCGGGTTATCTTACTTATCAAGTGGTACATGTTTTATCTCATTAACTAATAAATAAGCGTATTGTTAGTACGCAGTTAATACCTGACCTGAAAATCGTAAGCATTGTTTTGTTTTTTTGTTAAAAAAAGTATAATAAAACATAAAAAAAGGCAAGTTTAAATAAAATATCCCGCGAGACATTTCGAGAAAATGATCCAAAAAATCCGTGATTATAAAGAATATGGTAACTCTTACTAAATCGAATATTCAGACTTAAACTCCCAAGAAATACATAATTTACTCACTTTATGGTAAAGTCCAATTTCTAATTGAATTTTATTGAAATTATGATATTAGTGATATAATAAATTTCTATAACTTTTAAAAGGAGGGCGAGAATGAAAAATTTAGGATTGTTAGTCATCTGTGTTTTAATCTCAATGTTTTTTGTGACTGGAACAGCGGTAGCAAAATCCGATGTTGTTGTTTATACCTCATTAGAAAATGAAGAGGTTGTCGATTACCTGGAACTTGCAAAAAAAGATTTACCTGACCTTAATATACAGGCCATTCGCCTTTCGACAGGCGAATTGGGCGCACGAATGCTGGCTGAAAAAGACAATCCACAGGCCGATTGCATATGGGGATGGGCAGTTACAAACACCGCAGAATTTATTCCAAAGGGGATGCTCGTTCCATACAAGCCTAAGGGATGGGAGAAAATCCCAGACAATTTTAAGGACCCGGATGGCTATTGGACTGCAATTGATTTATATGCAGCTGCATTTGTAGTTAATAACAAAGTTATGGAAAAAGACGGCCTCCCAATGCCAAAAGGTTGGTCCGATCTTATTAATCCAGCTTATGAGGGCAAACTCATAATGCCAAATCCGGCAAGCTCAGGAACAGGCTTTTTGCAGATTGCAAGCCTCCTCGTAATGCTCGACCCGGATTACAAAAACAAGCCTGTAGAAAACAACAATGCATGGGATTTCCTAAAAAAATTAGATAAAAACATGGGACAATACATAAAAAGCGGCTCAAAACCAGCAAAACTGACTGCTGCCGGTGAATATGCAATAGGGTGTTCATTCGCCTTCGTTTACGCATCTTTAAAAAAGAAGGGTTTTCCAGTCTCTATGATTCTTCCTGAGGAAGGTGTAGGATTTGAGTTAGAGGTGAATTCTCTGCTGAAAGGTGCAAGGAATGAAGAGGAAGCAAAAAAATTCTTAGACTGGGCAATATCAACAAGTGCAATGAAAAACTACGCTAAATTTAAATTAGGCGTTGCATACCCTGGAATTCCCGGACCAGAATCTCTGCCTGCCTTAGATACAATTAAATTAGCCCCCATGGATTTCCCCTGGCAGTCAGCGAATCGGGCAAAAATACTTGATGTTTGGTCAGAGCTATTTCTTCACTAAATAAATGTTTTAAAATATTTCAGAAGACATCATTTATCCTGTACAGGATAAATGATGTCTTGACTTTGTGTATTTTCAGATTGGGAAATAAACCATCTTTATTAAGCACTTCCGCATGAATGCTTCATCCCCAAAATTTACTCTCTTTTGTAAGCCTGCTGGACTTAGGGCGTGGCTGAATACCCAGGAAGGGAAAATCAATGCCCTTAAGCCGATCGTTAAAGAGGAACTATAGTAATATTTTTTTGAGCTAATAAAAAAATCAGAAAAATTTAATCTAAAACATAGATGCCCAGTTAAAACCTAAAGGAGCATGTCCTATGTCAAAAAAGCTGGTCCTGGAAAAAGTTAGAAAGACATTTGGCCATTTAGTGGCAGTGGATGATGTAAGTTTAGAGATAATACCCGGTGAATTTATCTGTTTTTTAGGACCAAGCGGATGTGGAAAGACAACAATCCTCAGAATGATTACCGGGTTTGAACAACCTACTTCGGGGAATATTATTTATGATGGAACCATTATAAATAATATTATTCCTCAAAAACGAGATTTTGGAATTGTCTTTCAATCCTATGCGCTTTTTCCAAATATGACTGTAGAGAAAAACATAGCATTTGGTTTAAATATGAGGAAAGCCCCTCAAGGAATAATAAAAGAAAGGGTAGCAGAAATATTACAGCTCTTGGACCTTAGCGGATGGGAGACACATTATCCTTCACAACTAAGTGGTGGCCAACAGCAGAGAGTAGCCCTCGGAAGGGCCCTTGCCATAAAGCCCAAGGTACTCCTTTTAGACGAACCTTTAAGTGCTCTTGACGCGAAAATAAGGTTGCGTCTTAGAGTGGTCATAAAAAAACTGCAGCAAGACCTTGGTATCACCTTGATTTACGTAACACACGATCAGGAAGAGGCGCTCTCTCTCGCGGACAGAATCGTAATAATGAGAAATGGTAAATTTCAGCAAATTGATTCACCATTAGATATATACAAAAGACCAAAGACAAGTTTTGTTGCCGAATTTGTGGGGACCTCGAATTTTATTGCAGGAACAAAGAATAATGGGTATGTAAAATTTGGAAACCTGCAATTTATGGTTTCAAATCTCGATGAAGTAGAAAATGAAAAGGTATACCTTGCTATCCGACCTGAAAATATAGAATTGATAGGAATTACAATTTCTAATGAAAATTGCATTCAATCCAATGTTATTGAATCTGTTGCAGAGGTTATTAATTTCATCGGCGCCGTTGTACGGATTACATTTATTCTCCAGAGAGAAGAAATGGTTTTTGACCTTCCAGAGAAAGAGTTTGAAAAATCGGGGCTCAAAAGAGGGGAAAAAATCAGGCTTTATTTTCCGCCTGATGCATTTCATATCTATTCCGAGCTTTTTGATAAATTAATTTAATTTTTTATAGTTATACGAGACTAACTATAGAAAAACTATTTGATCTTACAGTAGGGGGCCTGTTAAAGAACGAAATCAATATAACGTGAAATTATCTAATAAAAATGCGGAAATGAATACAAAACAGAAAGAAATTGACATAGCAAATGAATATGTAGTCTCTCCTGTACGAATGAAATTTGACAAATTTATCATACCTACTGTAACAATTTTTATAGGATTGCTCCTTGCTTTCTTTATGCTTTTCCCGCTGTGGTCAATACTGACTATGAGTTTCTTTAAGGGTGGAGAATTTAGCCTTATAAATTTCACCCTGGAAAACTTTCAAAAATATTTCACAACCTCATATACATTAAATGCATTATGGCACAGCCTCTACGTATCCTCTGTGACCACTTTCATTGTAACCGTAATAATTTTCTTTTTTGCTTATGCCATGACAAGGACTACTATCTCGGGTAAAGCCTTTTTCAGAAATATTATCATGATGCCCCTTATAGCCCCTTCTATTGTGCAGGCGCTTGCGCTGATTTATTTATTCGGCAGAAATGGATTAATTACCGCTCACCTTCTGCATACAGACTGGAATATATACGGTTCAACAGGTATTATTGTATCAGAAGTCCTCTATTGCCTGCCCCACGCATTCGTCATTCTCTATACAACACTTTCCGCTGTAGATATCAGACTGGATGAGGCGGCAGAGAGCTTGGGAGCAACTCCGTTTAAGGTATTCACCAGAATAACACTTCCGTCTGCAAAGTATGGCATATTCAGTGCGGCGGCCCTTACATTCAATTTGACAATCACGGATTTTGGAAACCCTGTAGTTATTGGTGCAGACTATAACGTCCTGGCAACTGAAATCTATTCACAGGTGACAAACCTCTACCGATTTGATCTGGGCGCAACTATAAGTATTATCCTGCTCGTACCTTCACTGATGGCATTTATGTTCAATTACTATATTTCACGAAAGACATTCTCTATGATAAGCGGCGCTGCAAAACCTGTGATACCGCCTTCAAGGCCATTAAAAAAAGTATTATATAAAACCTATTGCAGCCTCGTTTCCCTTTCTATAATTCTTGTATTTTTAACAGTGGTTGTAGGATCTTTTGTTAAAATCTGGCCCTATGACTGGTCTCTCACCTTTCAACATTATCATTTCCCATCGATAGGCGGGTATTCCGCTATATGGACAAGTCTATGGATTTCTCTGATTGTAGGTATTGTAGGAGCCTTTTTAACTCTCATTGCCGGTTATGTTATGGAGACACGAAAACCGTACTTTAAGCAACTAATATATCTCCTGTCTGTCATGCCCGCTGCCATTCCAGGCCTTGTGATGGGCCTGGGTTATATTCTTGCATTTAATAAACCATACTACATCTTTTATGGTACACCGTGGATTATAGTTATAAATGTAGTAATCTGCAATTTCACCCTTGGCATATTATCCAGCATATCAAATCTAAGAAACATAGACCCATCTATTGAAGAGGCATCTATAAGCCTCGGTGGAGACGCAATCAGGACCTTTTTTAAGATAATTCTTCCCCTCTCAAAGGTCGCGTTTTTTCAGAATTTTACCTATTTTTTCATGAGGTCAATGACAACTATAAGCGCTGTTGTATTTCTCGTATCCGCCACAGTTCATCTTGCAGCAATAGAAATTATCATGCTTGACAATGATGGGTGGACAGCAAGCGCAAATGCTATGTGTACATCCATAATAGTTATTGTTATGGCAATGCTTGGTATATTACAATTAGTACAGAAAAAAATGGCTAAACGCCCATTAGAATTATAGTAGAAATAATTAAACACTGTATGCTAAAATAACAATAACATTTGAATTTAAACATTATTATGATTCTTACCCATTTTAAAGATTAATTAAGGAGAGAAAAATGAAGGAATTAAAAGAATGGTTTGTTCCCTGGTTACTAACTGCAAGAGATTATAATACAAGCATTTTAGATAAGGCATGGGCTAGCCCTGAAATGGCAAGACTCATGCTTAACGAAAACCCTATACCCCCATCAGAGAAGGTTGTAAATGCAGTTGCCGAAGCAGTTAGAAAGGGAAATCGTTATCCAGATAGCATGTTGAGTCTAAGGACTAAGATTGCCAAAAGCTATGACCTCGGGCCTGAAAATATTGCCCTTTGTAATGGCTCCTCAGAGATTATAGATAGTATGATGCGTATTTTTTTGAAGCCTGGTGACGAAATAATTATGTCAGACCCAACATTTGGATTGTTTCCGCCAAGGGCCGAATTATGCGGGGGAAAGGTAGTATCTATACCTGTGCGAGAGGATGATTTACAATACGATGTAGACGCAATGCTCAATGCCATAACAGAAAAAACAAAACTAATTCTTATTATTAACCCAAACAATCCAACGGGAGTTTTTATTGAAGATGCTGACCTGAAGCGTTTTTGTGAAACAGGAATACCCCTGTGCATAGACGAGGCATACCTTGATTACCACCCAGAAATTCCATCAAAGGCCCCTTTAATAAAGACATATCCCCAGGTTTTTCTATCTGTTACCCTCTCAAAGGCCCACGGATTTGCAGGGGTAAGGTTTGGCTATGTATTGGGCACCAAGGAGATGGTCGAAGCCTTTAAAAGGATGTTTTTACCCTGGAACGTCAGTCTTATGTCAATGGCTGCTGCTGAGGCAATTCTTGACAATCCAGAAGAGATTGAGAAAAAGGTGAAACATAATAATCGATGGATGGATATATTCTTCGAAGAGGCAAAGAAGGTAGGACTCAAACCATATCAAGCACACGGGAATTACATGCTCATAGATGCAACCATGAAAGGCAAGACCACCGAGGAGATCCTTCAGGCGGCAATAGATATGGAAAAGATTTTTCTTAAAAAAATTGCACCTATCCACGGCAAAGATGGCTATTTTAGAGTAACGCCTGGCCTTGATGAGGAAAATGAAAGATTTGTAAGATTTCTTAAAAACTATTTTGGTTAAAGGGGGAGAGAAATGCCAATAGTAAGTGCAAAAAATATTCTTGTAAAGGCCACGCATGAAAAATACGCTGTGGGCGCATTCAATATAACAAATATAATTCAAATGGAGGCAGTAGTTGAAGCGGCTGAAAAAAATAAGGCACCTCTCATAATCCAGGTATCAGTTACGCCGACAAAATTCATAGGTCCCAAAGTACTTTCATCTGTTTATAAGACTCTTGCGGAATCTTCCAGTATACCTATTTGTCTGCATCTGGACCATTGCGATTCCGTTGACTATTGTAAGGAGGTTGCAGACGCCGGCTACACTAATATCATGATAGACGCATCGAAACAAAACATTAGTGAAAACATCAGGCAAACCAGTGAAGTAGTTGAATATTGCCATAATATTGGTGATATAACTGTAGAGGGTGAGCTTGGAACAGTATCCGGGGTTGAGGATCAGGTAAAGGTAGCAGAGGATGAGGCTGCCCTGTGTGACCCTGCAAGCGCGTTAAAATTTGTTGAAGAGACTGGCGTGGATATATTCGCGCCGGCAATCGGTACAGCCCACGGAGTTTATAAAACAAAAAACCCTAAATTAGACTTTGACAGACTAAAGAAAATATATGAATTAATCAATGGTGATGAGCCAAAAACTCCACTCGTCATTCATGGTGGAACAGGCTTGCAGCCTGATGTTGTAAAAAGACTGGTATCTCTTGGTGGCTCGAAATTTAACGT
>JAGYMO010000259.1 GCA_018400255.1 Deltaproteobacteria bacterium | reverse complement strand
CCCCTGTAGTATAAGTGCCGGTAAAAAAGAGATGGCGATCGTGCGGTTTTGGGGAATGTATTTGAATTGACAAAATGAATAGCCTAATGACGCATTCCCTATTCCTATAATTTGCTTTCTTTTTATTAAAAGAATATTATGACAGTAGTTAGTAGTTATAGGGGAGCCATAATGAATAAGAAATTATTTTATGTTGCTGTCCTTTTGGTAATGGCGGCAAGTCACATGATTCAAAGTAACTTACCGCCGGAGGCAGAGTAATCAATAATATAACTAATTGAAAGATAACTTTACTCAAAATTTTAGTCAGAATAGCTGTCCAGAAGGCGAGGTGATGATATATAAGAAAAGATTGATTAACATTAGTTAGATTCATCTAGTTATTTTTTAATTATCATTTGTATTATTTTTAAAAAATGGAGGAAAACAATAAATGAAACTTTTTCAGAAGATTCTAATCGGGTTTGTTTTAGGAGCAATTTTAGGAGCAATATGGGGTCCCGGCATAGAATGGATTAGGCCAGTTGGTACTATTTTTCTCCGTCTGTTATCAATGCTTGTTGTCCCTTTGATATTTTCAAGTCTGGTTGTTGGAGTAGCCAGTATTGCGGATCCCAAAAAATTAGGAAGCGTGGCTGGCAAGACGATTGCTTTTTATTTAGTAACCACTGCTTTTGCAATAACTATTGGATTATTGATAGGAAATATCATCCAACCTGGCGCGGGTATGAATTTGGTTTTAGAAGGAACTACTCAAGAGGCAGCCCAAACTCCCTCAATAGCTGACACTATTGTAAACCTGATAC
This sequence comes from Deltaproteobacteria bacterium, assembly GCA_018400255.1. Taxonomy (GTDB): domain Bacteria; phylum Desulfobacterota; class DSM-4660; order Desulfatiglandales; family B25-G16; genus M55B121. The sequence continues at coordinate 1,405 of JAGYMO010000259.1, read as the reverse complement.
CAAGCAATCCTGCTGGGGCAGCAGCACAGGGTATGGTGCTTCAAGTAATCGTCTTTGCTCTATTCTTTGGTTATGCAATGACTAGAGCAGGAGAAAAAGGGGAGGCAGTTTTATCATTTTTTAAAGGGTTTGCAGAAACTATGTATAAACTGACTGGCATTGTCATGGAATTTGCCCCTTATGGTGTATTTGCCCTTATTGCAGTCACAGTTGGCACTCATGGCTTGTCTGTGTTAGTACCTTTTGCTAAATTAATTTTCGCGGTTTATCTGGGAGTTATTATTCATGAAGTATTCATATATTCAGGAATGGTTTCAATTATTGGTAAGATGAGCCCGGTAAAATTTTTCAAAGGATTTAGTGGGGCATCATTGCTGGCTTTTACTATCGCCAGCAGTTCAGGAACCCTTCCTGTTTCTATGCGCTTAGCCCAGGACAACTTGGGAGTTTCGAATACTATTTCCAGTTTCGTGCAGCCATTGGGTGCAACGATTAATATGGATGGAACTGCATTATATCAAGGTGTTTGTGCACTTTTTGTTGCCCAGGCTTATGGGATACATTTGGGATTTGGAGGACAATTAACAGTATTATTGACCGCATTATTAGCCTCAGTTGGAACTGCTGGAGTCCCTGGAGCAGGTTTGGTTATGTTAACTATGGTGCTCACTTCGGTAGGCTTACCTTTGGAAGGAGTAGCTTTAATCGCAGGAGTTGACCGAATATTGGATATGGCCAGAACCTCTTGTAATGTAACTGGAGATGCTGCTTGTGCTGTAGTGGTAGCCAAGACCGAGGGTGAATTAGCCGAAGTGAAAAAATAACAATAGGAGTAAAACAATATAACCTTATTATAGCATTTAAATTAATGAGGGCAGGTCCTGTGCCTGCCCTGTTTTCTGGCCAATCTGCTAGGTTTTCGACCACTCTTTGGGTAACTGAAAAGGTTGCATTTTTGTAACATTTGTAACCCTATTTTGTGTCATATAATGTCATACAATTTAGCCCTCTCTATCCCTTGAAAGCCTTATCAATCAATCATCTCAAGGAATAATGGCCATCATGATTTTTACCGGAAAATGTTAAGTTTTGTTAACCTGGTCCTTGCTATCATTTGGGTGTCTATTTTTGTCTATCTGGGCAGGAATAAATATCTCAACTTTTCTCAACTCTTGTCCATCTTAAAAAAGTTTTTTTTTGTGTAGTTTGTGTATTTTAGGATCTCTGTTTTTCGTTCCTTTTTTGGTGTCATGGCGGTGTAGCCCTGGTATAATTTTTGGGTAAACTGGTGGGTAACTTATAGGTAATTAATACCTTAACTTTTCTTAACTTCTAACTACCTCAAATAAAGTGTTTTTCTGTTGATTCTGTTGATTTTGAAAGTCAATAAATAAAGGCCTCTTTT
>JAGYMO010000258.1 GCA_018400255.1 Deltaproteobacteria bacterium | reverse complement strand
ATTATTTATTTTTCAGCTCATCCCATTTATAATCTATTAATTCCAAGAGGACACTATTTACTGCCTTGGGGTGTATAAAGGCAAATTCACAATTTCTAAATGGCCTAGCCCCCCCGATAAATGGATATCCTTTGCCTTCCAGCTCTTTTATTGATTCCCCGGTATTGTCTACATTAAAACTGATAAGCATAACACCTTCACCATTCTTCTCGATAAACTTTGCTACCTCTCCATCCGGGGATGTAGACTCCATCAATTCAAAGCCAACCTCCCCAAGCCAGTACCGAGCTACCCTTATCTTTTCTAACTCATCAACATACGGATCATCCGGTTGTACTTTTCCCAGGATTGGTTCCCATTTTTTTCGAGCCTCTTCGAGGTTTTTAACAGCAATGCATATATGATCTATTTTATTAACCTTCATTTTACCCCTTTTTTTTCCTAAAATGTTACCTTTTCAAGCGGGACAGTTATTGCCCCATCAGGGCAAACGCAGCCACATTCGTTACAGTCTTCACATAAGAATTCTGTCACTACGATCCTGTTGTCCTGAACTCTTATCGCTGAATCCGGGCAGACCTCTACGCAAATAGGTTGGGTCACACCACCACACATGGTGCATTTTTGAGTATCTACTTGAGCAGCCATATTATTACTCCTATTTATTATTCTTGGATAATCTTCTCAAGCACTCCCCTTCACCCCTGGGAATGGCCTTTAAGGTTTCTATTGTATAGTCTGTATTAAAGAATTCATTTACATCCTTAAGTATTGTCTGCAATATCCTGTCGCAGCACAATACATCTTCTTCCATATCAACGCCGTATTCCTTGGCAAATGTCGGCCACGGGCATCTTTTCCATTTAATAAGGACCTCGAATGGATTTTCTCCATTTTCCACATCAACAATTGCTCCATGATTTATCCAATTGCCCGCAATATTTTTTGCCAAATTCATCAGCCATACCTCCTCGCCCTTTAACCAATTTAAACGGGGAAGAAGGCTTTTGCCGATCTCCATACCCATAATTTCAGCTGTTTTTAGGCTTACGTCCAGGGGCTTAACATCGGAACCTGCGAGTTGAAGGGCAGCTTCCCGCCATCTGTAATAAGTTTTGCCGATTTCATCCTGGGCTGCATGCAGATTTTTCCACAATTTTGTTATTTCTTTTTCTGCACTAAATGACATTTTTAACCTCCTCTTTATATCCGAATTCCTATACGGTAACCATCATGCACTGCACTTGATAAATTACGAGGTACCAATGCATCTCCAATGACGAAAAGCTCTATGCCTTCTCTCTGAACTATTTCTTTAAGGTTTGTATTTGCCTCTCTCTCAGTTACAACAACATTATCGCATTCTACAGGGAAGTGATATCCATCATAGGTTTTAACCATAACACTATTGTCTTCAATGCTTTCAATATCGCAGTCATTGTATGCCATAATGCCGTTTTGTCTGAGATATATCATGTATCTCCACTTAAAAGACGGGTTGACATCAAATCCAGCGGATTTGTCTTTGCCTACAATGGTAACCTTTTTACCCTTCTTGGCAAGGTAGAGGGCAACACCAATGCCCGGTTTTCTGTTTCCCCATACAACAACCTTATCGCCAAGCTCGGCTTTGCCACTTAGAACATCCAGCACATTAATAACATTGTCCCTGTCAAACCCTGTGCCGTTACCTTTCGAATAAACAGGGCCGTTAGCCAGGATTACACTGTCAGGCAATTCATCCTGGATTAATTCCTCTGTTACCTCGGTTTCCATATGAAAGACTACACCTGCCTTTTCGCACTGGGCCTTTTGGTAATTTATGGTTGTCATAAGCTCTTCATCTCCATATGGAGCCTTTGATGCTTCAAGGATCGTGCCTCCAAGTTCCTTGCCCTTTTCATAAACATGAACTTCATGGCCCCTTCGAGCTGCATTATAGGCACATTCCAGGCCTGCAGGACCACCACCAATAATCATAATAATTTTTTGGTCCTGGGTCTTTTCCGGGTTAGCGAATGTAGGATCTGACTCATGCGCACAGACAGGGTTGATGTAACATGTCATCGGCGCGTCTCTGAAAAGCCTTGCCAGGCACACGTTGCATGCGACACAATGTCTTATGTCTTCTTCTCTGCCCTCTAATACCTTCTTAGGCATAAGGGGGTCCGCAATCATTGGTCTGCACATCTCCCAGAAATCCAATTCGCCATCTCCAATTGCCTTGTTAGGAATATCCGGAGTAAAAAGCCTGTATGCCATTTGTACCGGTATTTTTATATGTTCTTTTGCGCGTTTGGCCAGATGTATCCATGATCCCATTGGTACATCCCTGCTGATAACGGGTACTATAGACTCCTGCCATCCGGCGGTGACACTCATGAAATCTATACCTGCTTCCTCCGCCATTTCATAGGTAATCATTGATTCTTCATGGGTGTTACCCTTAACGTCATCTAAAAGTTCTTCCGCACAAAGTCTAATGCCTACAGGTACATCTCCACATGTTTTTTTAACCTCTTGTATGAGCTCTACAACAAACCTCATTCTCCCACGGATATCTCCTCCATATTCATCTGTACGCCTGTTTGTGTAGCTTGAAACAAAATTAGATAGCAGGTAACCTACAATTCCAGAAATTTCAAGGACATCAAACCCGGCCTTGAGTAATCTCTCAGAGGCTTCGATATGTTCCTTTATGCACTGCTTTATGTCGGCCTTGGACATCTCTAATACTGGTCTAAAAATCCTGAGCCTTTGCGGGACACTTGATGGCCCTTGACAATGTTCAACCTCTACTGCACCGACCCTGCCGCAGTGCATTAATTGGCATCCTGCAACAGCCCTTTCCTCATGAATTGCATCAGCGAGCCTTTTTAGGCCAGGGATATATTTATCATCCCACGCGGCTGCCTGTCCAACATATCCTTGACCCATACGCTTTTCATCCATATATACACCCTGCATGGTGCATATGCCGCCAACAACGCCTTTGGCCCTTTCCCTAAGATAGGCTACGTCGGCATCTGTAACAAAACCATTATGATCATTCAGGTTATCTTCGGTAGCGGCATATTTTATCCGGTTTGGTATAGTAAGTTGCCCTAACTGGATAGGTTTGAATAGATGAGGATACGTTTTAGCGCCTGGATATGAAGAATAATCCCATTCAAAAAGTAACTTGGCCATCTCACTTGTCCTCCTTATTTAAAATCTTTATGTATACAGTATACAAAAACATATATTTTATAAAAATTATCTTGTCAAGGAAATATATCCTGCCTCATTTTTTGTAAATATCAGGTAACGAGCGTTTTCAAGTTAGCATGTTCAGAAAGGAGTCTTATTAGAAAAATTCTCAATAGATTGATTTTATTTTTCATTTTATTAAAACCAAAATTACTTAAAGTGGCGTATTAGTTTTTGCAAAATTTGCAAGGCCTTAACTGGTAAAGTTCTCACCCATATTTTTCCATGCTGTCGCTGACTTCTCATTTATAACAAATAGGATAAAAAAATTGAAAAAAATTGTTGAGATTAATATAATTTTATGTATTATTGGCGAAAATTTTTATTCATTATAGCTATTATTCACTTTAGATAAGGAGGATTTATGTACTATGAAAAAGGAATCCTATTTTGGGCCCCACTTGATGCTAGATTTGGCTGAGTGTGATCAAGAAAGAATCAATAATCTTGATTTTATTTTTAACTTTCTCAATACCATTCCTGATGAGATCGGGATGGTAAAGATTACCCAACCTTATGTCTTTCCTTACGTAGGCCTTGTTCCTGAAGACAGAGGTATAACTGGATTTGTGGTTATAGCGGAAAGCCACTTATCAATACATACCTTCGTAGAAAAGGGGTTTGCCTTTGTAGATCTCTTCTCATGTAAACCTTTTGATACAGATATGGCGAGAGACAGGATTATAGACACATTCATTTCAAAGAAGCCAAAGGTTTTCATGATTGAAAGAGGGACAGGTTTTTTAAGAAATCTTCGTTTAGCTCAGGCCATTCGGTGAATGGTATCCCCTTCGGTGGAAGAGAGGCGAATTGGACAGATTATAGCTCTGCAAAAATTGTTGTCTTCCCCGCTCCTTATGATTATACAGCCACGTGGCAAAAAGGGGCGAACCTTGGCCCGGAAGCCATACTCGAGGCCTCGGCGCATTTAGAGTTATATGATATTGAGACAGATATAGAGGTGCACTCGCATGGAATATATACCTTTAAATCGCCCCGCCTTACTAAATCCCCTGAGAAATTAACGCATTTTGTTAAGCAACATTTCTCGTCATTTATAAAGGATGGGAAGTTTCCCGTCATGCTGGGGGGCAATCATTCAATAACCCCAGGCGCTGTTCAGGGGGTAAAAGAGTACTTTTCAGATCTTAGTGTCTTACAATTAGATGCACATGCTGATCTCAGGGAATCTTACAATGGCTCTCCTTTTAACCATGCCTGTGTAATGGCGAGAGTTAAGGAAATGTGCCCAGCCGTGCAGGTAGGAATAAGGTCTTTGGACAGGGAAGAATATGAAAAGCTCGATGAATCAAGAACTTTTTTTGCTAAAGATATTGTGTTTAGAGATGATTGGGTTGATAATGCAGTTACGTTGTTATCTTCGCATGTTTATGTAACTATTGATTTGGACGTATTCGATCCTTCTGTTATGCCTTCCACAGGGACGCCAGAGCCAGGAGGGCTAAACTGGTATCAGATTATCGGGCTTTTAAAGAGAGTTGCTAGCGAAAAACACGTGGTTGGTTTTGATGTGGTTGAGCTTATGCCGAATAAACACAACAAGGCACCTGATTTTATTGCTGCTAAGTTGGTTTATGTATTTCTTAGTTATATATTTAAATATCGATAAAAAAACTATAGGTAATTTTAACATTAAATTTCTAAATTTGACAAACTCGCAAAAAGTCTTTTGCGAGCGATTTTGGCCACTTTTGGAA
>JAGYMO010000257.1 GCA_018400255.1 Deltaproteobacteria bacterium | reverse complement strand
TAGGATATTCGGTGGGGGCAGAGAGTAAAAGGAGATATGCAATAGCATTGTTAAATCAATATGACCCGGGAAAGGGCTGAGCTGAACTAATCTTCATTACCACCAAGCTATGATATTGCCATATCTTTTAAACTTCATCTTTTCCTGGCTTTCCACCTTCCTTATCCACCTGCCAAGAGATGAGGCATGATGAATGATGAGAGGTGTGCTTTTGTAAGGAAGGATGTCAAAATTAAGGGCATACATACTTATTAATCTTTGAATATTGCAGGATGTTTCCTTATTATCCCAAGGCGTGGGGTGTATAAAACCATGAATAGCCCCATCATCCCTGGAATACATGAACGAATCAGGAAATTTCTCCTTTACTCTCCTTATCCGGCTAATTGTTTCAAGATTAGTCTCAGCCGTAACTCCCTTGTTCAGGTTACGGAGTATAGTATTATCAAACGACTCAAACCCTATAGAGCCAAGGAGTATTTTACCCCCCATTGAACCTGCAAGCGATACTGCCTTGAGCAGATTCCCTTCACCCTGAAGAAGCCAGTCTGCCCTCAAGGTGAGGTTAATTTGCGAAGGCCTTATACCGGCATCCCCAATCTCTTCTAACAGCTTAGGCAACCCGTAGAGGGGGTTCTCATTGATCAGTTCGAACGGGATTTTTCTGCCATCTGATAATTCAGGCAGGCCCTGAATTTGATCTATAACTGTCTGAATATCCAATTCACCATAAAACCCTTTATCCGCTGCAACATCACAAAAACTACACCCCTTTATAAAAAGTTTAACATCAGGATGATCATTCCCTGCAAGAGAAACTGGATAATCGATGAAGGTCCTTCTTTTTCGAATGGCATAGGGGCAGCCAATCTGCTGTAAAACCTGCCCGGTTGTAATGTTAATATGTATAAATCCAGTTTCTCCTAATCCATATAAATTATGCCAATTCACCTTTTTTAAATGGTTTTCGTCCCACTCGCTTTTTACATTTTGAACAAAATCTCCCCCCTTATCTCTATAAATCAGCCCGGAAGTATTAGACCATGCATCACCATCTAAATTATGTAATAGATGAACAGCCTGTTCGGCCGGCCCATGGATAGCAAACGTAAAATTGTCAGATAGGCCCTTAAAACGATTATAGTGTCTTAGCCACCCAACCTCACCTAAATAATCTACGTCTGCCTGAGGGCCTGCAAGTATGGTAACAGCCCCATCATTCTTTAACTCCTTTGCAAACGAAAATAGATCCTCCCGGCCGCTCAAGGAAGAAAATCCAATTATAGGCCGTTCCGCCCCGAAATAGTCAGCTAAATATTTTTTAACTAAATCCTTATTATCCTCTCTTGTAACAGCAACTACGATACAGTTAAACAAGGTATTATCTTCAATTATGGTAGCGGCCATCTGTGGGCCAAGGAGTCCATACGTCTCCCCCTTAAAATAACTGGATATGATAGCCATTTTCTTTCTATGTTCTTTTTTAACTTTATAATTCATGACCAATTTTCTCTCTGAATATGCACACTATAATTTCCCAAATCCCATTGTAAAATCTCTCCTTCTCTGCTATAAAAACCTATCAAT
>JAGYMO010000256.1 GCA_018400255.1 Deltaproteobacteria bacterium | reverse complement strand
ACAGATTTCGCTACGTCAAGGATAGATGAAACGTTATTTTTCAATCGTTTTCTTAAAGTTACCTCGGCGTTAGTTACTGCCATATTTGCGAGCCTTTTCTTTTCTCCCTTTGAAGGAATATGTATGGTAATTTTTTTCCCGGCAATCTCTGTGAGCCACTGAGAAATCAAATGCTTGTCTTCTATTGAGTCTGAGAGGATTATGTCGGGTGGGATGAATTCATTGCCGCTGTAATATTGTTTTAAAAACGCCTCCATCACCTCCTGGGGTTTTATCCAGTCACATGGTATGAAATAATTTCTGCTGCCTACCATATAACCTTCCCTGATAGATAGAATGACAATGGCAACCGTTTTATCGCAGGATGATACCCCTATTACATCCTGGTCACTCATTTTTGCGGTTACTATTGTTTGATGTTCAAGTGTATTTTCTATTGCCTTAATCTGATCTCTTGTTTTTGCCGCTTTTTCAAAATTTTGATCATTTGCGGCCTTTAACATCATTTTTTTTAGCCTTGAGATTAATTCCTTGTTTCGACCTCCCAGAAATAATTTGACCTGCTCCACTATCTCTTGATATTCTTCATATGTTATCTTATTACAGCATGGGGCCATGCACCTTCCCAGTTGATAATTTAGGCAGGGCCTTGATCTTTTAGGGATCTCCTTTGTACCGCATTTCCTTAAGGGGAAGATTGGGCCAATGAGCTTCATTGTTGAACGCACGGCTGATGCTGAAGTAAAGGGTCCAAAATATAGGGAGCCGTCTTTCTTGATCCGCCTTACTATACTTAATCTTGGATACCTGTTGTGAACATCCAATCTAATAAGGGGGTAGTTGGCATCATCTTTAAATATCACATTATATCTCGGCCTGTGTCTTTTTATAAGATTTCCTTCGAGTATTAAGGCCTCTTTTTCCGTGTTGGTTATAATATATGATATGTCACAGGCCTTTTCGAGGATAATGGATGACTTAAAATTTTTATCCCTTCCACGGCCAAGGTATGAATATACGCGCTTTTTTAGGTCTTTAGCCTTGCCAATGTATAGTATTTTCCCGGATCTATTCTTAAAAATATAAACACCGGGTTTGTGAGGGATATCTTTTAAAATTTTGCCGTCAATCATTGCTTATAGTGTTTTTTTTAACTACTCACGTATAGTGCCACAAAGCCTGCCCTCCCCCGTTCCGAGACCGCGACGGGATCGGGAGGTGCGACATTATTGGGATATTGTATAGTGGTTATTAATTTTTTAAGGATTTTATCCCAGATTATATCAAATAACTACTTTGCAAAGCCAGGTCTGGGCCAGGGGCACCAGGCCACAAAGATTATGAAATTACTGGATTGATGGGCCTGCTTGATATGCGGTGCATAAATAGTAGCGAGAAAACCTGACTACATAGGGCATTGTTATAGTAACATCAGTCTTTTCTTCGTGTCTTCGTGGCTGAATAGATACGCTTTTTTTAAAAATTGATTTTTTTACCGTAAAGGAGAGTTTTAATGAAAAAAATGCCATTATTTATCTTTATTGTATGCATTCTAACAAGTACTTCCCCTCTTCTATTAGCCGAGGCACTCGCAGCAGATAATAACTCTATAGTTATTGAAGAGGCTAAAATCTGCAGAGGTGTAATCAATAGAACCCCTTTAGGTACCGGAGAAACTTTCCCAGCCTCAGTTGGAAAACTTTATTGTTTTACAAAGATAACAAATTGCAATAATCACACAGAAATATCGCATATATGGTACTTTGGGGACCGGAAGAAGGCCGAGGTTACACTTCCGATAAAATCCTCCAAATGGCGGACTTACAGCTCGAAGAGGATTCAAACTCATGAGACTGGTGACTGGCATGTAGATATAGCAGGCCCTTCAGGTAAAGTAATACATACCTTAAGGTTTAAAATAATCCCATAAAACATATAACCCACCTATTTTTTTGGCTTGGGCGTATGGCCTCATTGAAGTTAAAGGAAGAAATTCGGCTTCTTTGCTAACTCCAATAAAATCATAAGAAAATATTGTACGTAAACCATTTATTTCAAATAACCGGCCTTCTCCAAAACTAAAAAATTTATATTTCTAAAAATTCAACTTGACAGATATCTAAATAAATATAAGTATCCCATATGAAAGTTATCTTTCAGTTATTTATTGCCCTCCTCGTTTATTAATAATAACGCAATTTTAAAATTACATGTGTGATAAATAAGGGGTAGGAGCCATTTTTTATAAATTAAATAAAGATCTATACTTTTTCATTAAGGCTGTTTTATGAACTGATATGCTATTTAATCATGCAAAGGAATCTATTTATATTTCAATGAACGCATATCAATAAATGTAATTATCGTTTATGACTATTATTTTGTATTTTTAACCTAATATGTGATAAAAGTTTTATCCGTTTAATATGTATCCTTCTCTTAAATAGGGGGTTTTATGAATAAATCTCAATTAATAACAGTTTTAGCTAAAACAGAAGATCTCACGATCAGGTCGGCAGAAGACATTGTAAATACCTTTTTTAAAGAAGTGGAAAAATCCCTATTAAATGATGACAGGGTAGAGATTAGAGGTCTGGGGAGTTTTAAGATTAAACAATACGACGGTTATGACGGAAGAAATCCTAAAACTGGTAAAAAAATAAAAGTTAAATCTAAAAAACTCCCATTTTTCAAAGTAGGGAAAGAGTTAAAGGAAAGAGTTGATAAATTATAATCAAGAATATTCCTTGGTTGCGATAGATGGGGAGTTAGCGGTGCCCTGTAACCCGAAATCCGCTTATGCGGGATTGAATATCCTTTCTGAGAAACAAGGATTTGTACCTGATCCTTTCAAACATTAAAGAGGCCGGACCTCGTGTGACAGATTATTATGAACCCCGTCAGGTCCGGAAGGAAGCAGCGGTAAGTAACGCTATCTGCATCACGAATAAATCTGGCTTAAAGCCTTTTTTGTTTGAGAAATCGATACTTGCCTGTTCGAAGAGGGATTCGCAATCAAGGTTTTTTTCTGCCACCCAGCCTTACACCTTAAAGAAACAGATAAAAATTAAACCCACCAAATTTATAAACATTACCTTATCTATTAAAAATTTCCATTCAATCACACAATTCCAAATACTTCTATCTTGATACTAAAGGCCTTCATGCTATAAACTGCTTTATGCCTATAAAGTTTCGAGCAATTATTATATATCTTGAAATAATCATGCTATGTCGGTATAAATACTAAAAACGCAAACACATCCCTAAAGGCTAATGGTTACTATTAAAAAGATTGCCATGATATTTGTAGAGCGCTAAAGGCCTATAAGGTGATGTTATATAGCCCTTGAAAGTTTCTTTTGCCTTTACTTTGCATGAAATATTCATTGTTACACTGTTATAAAATATAAAGGGTTACTGAGAACAACCTTAAAGTCTTGTATAAAACCAAATTTGCAGAAGAAATCACCGTAAGGGCAGACAAAAACTGAAAAATTACAAATGTTACAGGAAAAAACATTCATAACCTTTAATAGAATGATAGCCCAAAATATTTACCTGATGGGGTTCCGCTCTAAAAAAATGGCCTTACTATCAAAGCCGGGCCAATTCTTAATGATTCATTTAGTCGGTACACAAATGGATCCCCTTTTAGCCAGGCCTTTTTCTGTACATAGCATTAAAGACAATGACATATTGGTGATTTTATATAAAACCGTCGGGAAAGGGACATCTCTTTTATCGCTTTCAAAGGAAGGAGATACTATTTCAATTATAGGCCCCCTTGGTAACGGTTTTCCACTGCCGGGCAAAAACCAAATTCCTCTACTGGTTGCGGGAGGAATGGGAATAGCACCTCTATTTTTTTTATCTCAGCTTTTGATTAACATTAAAAAGTACGAGCTAAAAATGTTCCTTGGTTTTTCCACATCTCAAGAAATAGTCCTCTTTAATGAGTTAACAAGCCTGGGCTTAGATCTGTCTATTGCAACTAATGACGGCTCCTATGGCAAAAAAGGTCTAGTCACCGACATTTTAGATCAATATCTGGAAAAAAAATCTAGTATAAAGCCAATGATCTATGCTTGCGGGCCAGTTGATATGCTAAAAGAGGTCTCCCTTCGGGCAATTTCCCTTAATCTTACGTGCTATGTTTCTCTGGAATCCCAAATGGCATGCGGCCTTGGTCTATGTCAAGGTTGCGCTATTAAGGCTAATAATACTACTAATAAACCATATTATTATGTATGTCAGGACGGACCAATATTCTTAGCTGAAATGATAGATTGGGGGTCTTTATAATGCCTAAGACGCCTAACTTGTCGGTAGAGATAGGTGGACTTATTTTAAAAAATCCCGTTATCACCGCATCCGGGACCTTTGGTTATGGAAATGAGCTCAATCAGCTTATAAATCTTTCATCCTTAGGGGCCATTATAGTTAAGGGATTATCACTAGAGCCCATGCCTGGTAATCCACCTCCAAGAATCGTTGAAACGCCTTGTGGAATCTTAAATTCAATCGGCCTGGCCAATGTTGGGATAAAGGCATTTATAAAAGAAAAATTGCCAGCTCTTCATAAAATCAAAACTCCTATTATTGCAAATATATATGGGCATTCCATGAGTGAATATGCTAAAATAACAAAGATAATCGAAGACACTGAGAAAATAGCCGCCTTGGAAGTAAATATATCCTGCCCTAATGTTGAAAAGGGTGGTATGGCCTTCGGTACAGATTCATATACCGCTGCCAAAGTGACAGAGCATGTTAAAAAAAACACAACGAAGCCTGTCATAGTAAAACTAACCCCCAATGTAACAGATATAACATCGATAGCAGTTGCGGTTGAGTCTGCAGGAGCGCAGGCCTTATCAGTAACGAATACGATCTTGGGAATGGCCGTGGATGTTCCTACTAGAAAACCAAAACTTGCGAATATAATAGGAGGGTTATCAGGGCCTGCAATTAAGCCACTAGCCCTTTACCTTGTCTACAAAGTAGCAAATAGGGTGAAAATTCCAGTAATTGGCCTTGGAGGGATCATGAATTATGAAGATGCCCTCGAATTTCTTATAGTAGGTGCTACTGCCATACAAATTGGTACAGCGACTTTTGTAAACCCGAAGACAGCGATAGAGGTAGTCGATGGCCTTCATAATTATTGTTTGAGAAAAAAAATACACACTATTAACCAGATAACAGGTAGCCTAAAAGAATATGGAGAAAGTAATGAAAAAAGCTGAGATTGAAAAGTTAAGTAAAAGGTTAATCACCGAACATAGGATTGTTTGGGACGAAATAGATGAAAAGGAAAAGGAAACAATTTTCAATTTTGACAAAGAATATCAAAATTTTTTAAATAAAGCCAAAACAGAAAGAGAGGCAGTCAATGAGATAACCAGAATTGCCCTTGAAAACAATTTTTCATTAAAACCAAATAAAAAAGGTCCAATAAAGCTTATAAAAACATTCCAGGGAAAATCAATAGCACTTTCTGCATCAGGAAAGATGCCGATAGATGAAGGTCTTAACATAATTGTAAGCCATTTGGATTCTCCCAGGCTGGACCTTAAACAAAACCCGCTTTACGAGGATATTGACCTTGCCTTTATGAAGACTCACTATTATGGCGGTATAAAAAAATTTCAATGGCTTACAAGACCTCTTGCAATCCATGGAAGGGTAATCCTATCAGATGGCAGGTTTTTAGATATTGTTGTTGGTGAGGATGACACTGATCCTGTTTTTACTATAGCAGATATCCTGCCTCATCTGGCAAAGAAGGTCCAAGACGATAAAAAGGTTTCAGATGCGTTTGATGGAGAAAAACTAAATCTTATAGTTGGGTCCATTCCCCTGGGCGATAAGGACACAAAGGAGCGATTTAAACTTGCGGTTCTTAAGCTTTTAAACGATAAGTTCGGTATTATCGAGGAGGATTTTATAAGTGCAGAACTAGAGGTTGTTCCAGCCGGCAGAGCAAGGGATCTTGGATGGGACAGAGGGCTTACGGCTTCTTACGGCCAGGACGACCGCTCATGCGTTTTTACCAGCTTACAGGCAATGATGGACATAAAAAACCCTAAAAATACGTCACTTGTACTCTTTGTTGATAAAGAGGAAATAGGTAGCGATGGGGCAACAGGTGCTAAATCGAAATTCCTGGAAAGCGTACTGGCAGATTTAATGATAGCCAATAACAAAGAACCCCACTATCATGATATTCACAAAATTTTAATGAAATCAAGGGCATTATCAGCCGATGTAAATGGTGCCATTGACCCAGATTTCCAAGACGTTCACGAAAAAAGGAATGCCGCCCGCCTTGGATATGGCCTTTGTGTGACAAAATTCACAGGGTCAGGAGGAAAATACAGTGCAAATGATGCAAACGCAGAGTACATAGGTTGGTTAAGAAAACTTTTCCGAGATAACAATGTAATATGGCAGACCGGAGAACTCGGAAAAATTGACGAAGGCGGTGGCGGAACTGTGGCAAAATTTCTGGCAGTTTATGGAATGGAGATTATAGACTGCGGCCCTGCTGTTCTTTCTATGCACTCACCATTCGAGATAGCTCACAAGGGAGATATCTATATGACATATAAAGGCTACAAGGCTTTCCTCGAATCATAAAATTAATTATACCTTGACTGCAGGATTAAAAAAAACAACTAAATAACTCTGTTAAGGCCATATAGCCGAAAACATTAACTGTTGTAAGTTTACTAGTTATCCTCGCATACAAACATTGCGAAGGTTCTTAGATCTAAGTGCAAGGCGTTTAGGGAAAAGGGAAAGATAGGGTAGAGATCATGAACCAGAGGCCAGAGGCCAGAAATCAGAGGCCAGTCCCGCCTTCGGCGGGATCAGGGACCAAAAATGAGCAATCAATGTAGTGCAATGATACATAGGGCTCAGGGTAAATCTCTTTTCTCGGGCGCAAAAGTACTCCATCATTACCATGGGGTGCAGATAACAGTAA
>JAGYMO010000255.1 GCA_018400255.1 Deltaproteobacteria bacterium | reverse complement strand
AAAACCAGTCATCCCGAAGTGTAAAACCATGCTGGGGCTGTTGTCAAGTTTCACAAACAAGTATTTACCGTGCCGACGTGTAGACTCAAATACATGCCCCTCCATGGCGGCTTTGAGCTTTTTGCGGTAATGTTTTTAACCATCTCTGGGGCGAGGATGTGGACCTTTTATCATTTTAAGGCGGATAGCCCCGGTGATTCGCTTGAAAAAATTATGGATCATTCCATTACACCGATCTATGCGGTTCCGGAGCATGCTGTCATCCCGAGTGCTGGCAAATTAAATGTTCTGGCCGCCTTTAATGGATGTTTACCCTCTGCTCGAGCACTCCATTGGCTACCCCAACTGATGTATCCCGGAAGAACTACCGAGGTTACGGTGTTAATGTCCGATCCGGATGAAAAAACATCGCGCTACTATCTTGATCAGGCTGAGGCCTATCTTAATGCTCATCCCATAGAAAAGGTGAATAAGGCATGGACAACACAGAAGATAGTTGAGGCCACGAAAACCCAGTATTTTGATTCGGCAGATATAATAGTGCTCGGCCCTCATTGTAAAAAGAGAATCGCTGACTTTATGTTAGGAAGCTTGGCTAACTCTTTGATAGATGAAGCAAAAAAACCACTTATTATAGTGCAGTGAAAAGACAGCGGTCAGTTTGTCTTTGGAGGAAAAAGTTAGTATTTAGCCCAGATTATGCAGTAGTCACCTACTGTATAATCTGGGTTCAATCATTGCTCGAGTGGCATCCGAACATCGACTCAACGGATATCATTATCTTTGCGGACAATGGGCATGTGACCCTTGAAGGCGCTGTAAAAACCTGTTGGGAGAAGATGAGTGCTGAAGATGTTGTGGCCACTCTAAGCGGTGTAATAGGCATTACGAATGTACTAGCAGTCGTACCATCCGAGACGATAGATGACCAGATAATTGCCAACGATATCATCACCGCACTCGATCGAAATGCCATGATTGATGCCGGGGATGTTGATGTACGAGCAGAAAACGGGATCATTGCCCTTACCGGCAGTGTTTCTTCCTCAGCAACTCAGCGGGCGGCATATACCATCGCATGGTACACCAGGGGTGTACATGATGTCCGCAATAATCTTGTGATAGAAAAAAAGAAAGAAGGCTGATCAGCAACCACTCTTTTCTAACTCAAGTGGCCACAATGCCTGGATAATGGTTCCCTTTTCTGGGCTTGAATAGATTGAAAAAAAACCTCCGGAAAATTGTGTCCGCTCTTTCATACTGCTAAGGCCCATACCTGTATCACCAATTTGCTGGGAATCGAAGCCTCTGCCATTATCCTCGATAGAAAGCTGGAGTTTACCCTCAGCCTTTATCAATGAAACTTTAACTTTTGGTGCCTTACTATGTTTGGCTACATTATTAAGGGCTTCCTGGACTATTCTATATATCATAAGCTTCAATGGCTCATTGACGTCTACCTCCTTAACCTCAATGCAGATTTCTACTGTGATATTGGAATGGGCCTCCTGAAAATCGCGGCAAAACCATTTAATGCCTGGTATTACCCCCATATCATCAAGTATGGAAGGCCTCAAGCTTCTTGAAATCCTGGCAGTTTCTTTTATGGCGTTCTGAATCAAAGAAATAGGTTTCTTTAAGGGTTCCTGCTCTTGGGGATGGTCGTCAATACGCTGCTCTAAAGCATATTTGATATTAGTCAATGTGGCACCTATGCCATCGTGAAGCTCATGAGCAATAAGTTTGCGCTCCTCCTCTTGAGCATCAAGAATTCGGTGTGAAAGTTGCCGAAGTTTTTTTTCGGAATCGCGCAGTTTCTTCTCGAGTTGCTTGCGTTCAGTAATATCAATGAATGAGGCCATTCTTCCCACTAAATTTCCCGTGTGGTCGGTCACATTTGAAGCAGATACTTCCACCGGAAAAAGTGTGCCATCCTTGTGCCGTACAAAGAATTCTTCCGTTTTTCGTCTTAATCCCTCAATGATAGCCTCTACATCTGAAAACGATGTTATTTCCTCTTCGCTAAACAAATGCGTCGCATTTTTACCTATCACCTCTGACTTGTTATCATAGCCAAAGATTTTAAGAAACGATGGATTCACATAAATAATCTCGCCCTTGCGTTTTGTTATGATTACGCCGCTTGCCGCGGAATTCAAGGCATAATAGATTACATTCAGCAATCCCCGTGTTCGGTTGCTTTTAGCATCATTACCTTTTAGGATAGGTTTGCTGCGTTTTGCAGCCATTAGTGTTCCCTTGCTTTTTTCAGTTAATCTGCTGAATATTCTTTTGCCCTGATAATTCCACCAACAACTATTTCAGAGCAAGTACTCGTTATCTATTGTTTTAATTTCTGGAAGGTGTATTTATTGATTACCTCATCTTGGGAAAATGATCAAGATAAAACCATATGAGGCTTTTGCCCTGTCCTTCTTAATTAAAGTTTTACCCCGACCGCAGAAAGCCACGGCTTTAGCCGTGGATGAATGCGCCT
>JAGYMO010000254.1 GCA_018400255.1 Deltaproteobacteria bacterium | reverse complement strand
AGCGAATCGGCGAAACCAAGTGGTGCCAAGGGCTTGCCCGTGGGGCTCCACATAAGTCCACCCATGTTTTTTAAAATGAACATGGAAGTGGATGCGTATACATTGACTCACAGGGAGGAAACGGTCGCCATTCTCACGAGGGCTATTTATTATGATCTATGGCATTGGCTCAGATCTTGTAGACATAAAGAGGTTTGAGAGGGTAATTGATAAGTGGGGTCGCAGGTTTTTAGATAAGATTTTTACGTTTAGGGAAATTGATTTTTGTTTTGGCAGGTCACGATCAACTGCTCACTTTGCTATGCGCTTTGCTGCCAAAGAGGCCTTCTCAAAGGCCATAGGCCTGGGAATGAGAAAAGGCATAAGGTGGCGAGACATAGAAATTACTCAAAGTTCAAATGGAAAACCCGGGCTAAATATTACCGGCAAGTCCCTTGAGTATTGCAATACTTGGGGCATAGGTGGCAGACACGTTACACTTTCAGACGAGACTGATTATTGCATTGCCGTTGTTGTCCTCGAGACGAATTTGTAGATATAGCTAAAGGAGATAAAGGACCTTAAGGTTGAAAGAAACCCTTATAAAATATATTACGAAATCAGTTGAAGAAAGCCTTTGGTTAGGAAGGCAATTAGGAATGCAGTTAGTCGAAGGTGATATTATAGCATTGATCGGGGATTTAGGGGGTGGTAAAACATGGTTTACAAAAGGAATAGCTGTTGGACTTGGTATTGAACCGAACGACGTAGTCAGCCCAACATTTACTATCGTCAATGAGTATTATGGTAAATACCCCCTCTTTCACATTGATCTTTACAGAATAGAAAATAAAGAGGATTTTGTGTCTTTAGACGTGGATAGTTATTTTTTGGGCCACGGTGTAGTAGTTATTGAGTGGGCCGATAGATGGCCGGGAAGACTACCTGATGAAAGAGTACAAATTGAATTTAAGATCATAGATGACAGCACAAGGGAGCTTAAATTTTATGGACTTCATGACAGATCCAGGGCAATAATAGCTGCCTTAAATAAAAAGATAGGCACCAGTGTAAATAATGAGGGGTTACTGATTTCAAACTCAAATAATTTTCATGTTCATAAGTACCATACGATACTTTTTTGAAGGCTTTCGGTTACGTGTTGATGCAGAACGTTCATGTTCCTCATAGAGTGAATATTTTGAAGTATTCAGTTGTTAGATATAATATGGCTAAACGATAAGAATTCAGGATACGGTAATATGGCATTAATAGTACAAAAATACGGCGGTACCTCTGTTGGTAGCATAGAAAAGATAATGGCAGTTGCTAAAAAGGTAATCGAGCTAAGCAAAAAGGGGGATAGGCTTTTAGTGGTTCTTTCAGCCATGGCCGGCCAAACAGATGCATTAATCAATCTCTCCAGACAGATAACTGAAATCCCTGACCCAAGGGAGTTGGATGTCTTAATGTCCACAGGTGAGCAGGTTAGCATATCTCTTTTTGCCCTCGCAGTTAAATCTTTAGGCTATAACTGTTGTTCACTCCTTGGATTCCAGGCCTCCATATGCACTGATCAAACATATGGAAAGGCAAGGATTAAACAGATTTATACGGACCGCATAATGGAAGAGTTGGAGAAAAATAGTATTGTAACTATTGCGGGATTTCAAGGAATTGACGAGGGTAAAAATATTACTACCCTGGGCAGAGGGGGGTCCGACACTACCGCAGTAGCCTTGGCGGCTGCATTGAAGGCGGATGTTTGTGAAATATATACAGATGTTGAGGGCGTCTATTCTGCTGATCCAAACCTGTGCGCCAACGCTAAGAAGCTTGATAAAATATCCTATGATGAGATGCTGGAATTTGCAAGCTTGGGTGCGAAGGTCTTAGATGTGAGATCAGTTGAATTTGCAAAAAAATTTAATGTACCAATACATGTAAGATCATCCTTTACAGAAAATGGGGGGACTATGGTAGTGGCAGAAAGCAAAGAGATGGAAAAGATACTTGTTTCAGGCGTTGTTTCTGATAAGAACGAGGCAAGAATTACCATATTAAAGATACCAGATAAGCCTGGAATCGCGTTTGCTATCTTTGACCCTATTTTTAGGGCAAATATAGTTGTGGACATGATTATCCAGAACACGAGCGCCGATGGAATAACAGACTTAACCTTTACGGTCCCTAAACCAGATTTCCAGAAAACCATGGGTCTGGTTAAAGACATCGCAAAAAAGATTGGCGCTTCAGACGTTATCGGGGATGAAGATATTGCAAAGGTGTCAATAATCGGACTTGGTATGAGAAATCATGCCGGCATTGCCTATAAGATGTTTCAGACCCTTGCGAAGGAAAATATAAATATCAGCCTGATAAGCACCTCGGAGATAAAGATCTCCTGTATTATAAAAGAGAAATACACTGAACTTGCAATAAGAGCCCTTCATGATTCCTTTGGTCTTGGTAATGAAAAATAAAGGCTTTAGCAGCAATAGGCAAATAGGGCTTTCAGTTCTTATAATATCATTACTTTTTGGCCATGTCATAAGGTTTTTTTATTCCTCGCAGGATGTTTTTGGCACTTCAAAGGTGGAAAATAATTTTTTTATTGTAATAAACGGAGAAGTGATAAACCCTGGTGCCTATGCGTTTAGTAAAAAACCTTCCCTGAGACACATTATAGATAAATCTGGTGGATTAACTGCAAAATTGAAAGGTTTAGAATGGGATAATAATCCGCCGAAAATTAAAAGGAATATCAGCCTTGGAATAGGTATCAAGAACAGGCGCATATTCGCAGCGAGTGAACCCATGCAGCCTGAATACAAGATAACTCTGCGAATTCCTATATCTATAAACACCTCCACTGCAAAGGAATTGGAGGCTATTCCTCATATTGGTCCACACATGGCTAAAAAAATTCTTTATTATAGATCGCTTCATGGACCATTTAAGAGCAAAGAGGAGATAATGAAAATTAAGGGTATTGGAAGAGTACGCTTTTCGCAGCTAAAATCTTTCATCGAAATATAGGAGATTAGTTAAAAGAATGTTGTTAAAAAAGGGTTTTACAGAATTTTTAATCGGTGTGTGTCTCACCGCCCTGTTCCTGATTATATGCTTTAAAGGCGGGGGCGATTTTATCGATAGATTGGAAAAGAACACCTTCGATTTACGCTCTAAGGTAACTGCCCAGAAACGCATAGACCCTAATATTGAGATAGTGGCTATAGATGATAAAGATTTAGCTGAAATAGGCCCCTGTCCCTGGCCAAGGAATATTATTGCCGAAGCGATAAACAACCTCGTTATGGCAGGGTCAAAGGTGATTGCCTTGAATATGAATTTTAATGGGCCGGAGGCGAATACTGGATTAAAAACCATTAAAGAACTCAAAAAGATGTACATAGACCTCGGTCTGAGTACCAAAGGGCGTTCCAATGAAACCTTTTATAATTTATTAGACAAGGCAGAGGCCAATCTGGATAACGATACAAAATTGGCAGAGGCCTTTAAAAAGGCTGGTAATGTAATTCTACCCGTTTCTTTCGATACATCAAGTGCTAAAAAAGATAAGGAGATGCCGGACTATATAAAAAAATATTCGCTTAAGATTAACAGTAGTCTATGGGGCAAGAGGTCAAATAAGGATATAATGTGGCTTGCTAATATCGAGCCACTTTTTCCACTTTTTGCGGAATCAGTTGCTGGGATAGGCCATAAAAATTTTTTTCCAGATAGTGATGGCTGCATAAGAAACCAGATTCACATAATTGGATATTTAGAGAAAGTTGCTGTCCCTTCATTCTCCCTTGCCATTGTTAAGGAGTTTAAGGGCCTCAGTGATGACAATATTAAGGTTACCCCGGGCGAGAGCGTTAGCTTGCATTTAAATTCCACAGAGGTCATCAGGATACCAGCGGCGGACTTAAATATGTCAACAATGATAAAGTGGAGTAAAGGACCCAGGGCATCATTTCATACAACGCCGTTCAGGGATGTTTTTTATAAGAAATTTCAGACGAGCTTATTTAGAGACAAGATAGTCATTGTAGGCCCGGAGTTTTCTGCTATTGAAGATCAGTTTATTACACCAATCTCCAATACTTTACCAGGCGTGGAGATAATGGCTAATTCCGTGTCCAATATCCTTAGAGAATCATTTTTCATTAAGCCACAATGGGTAGTATATATTGAGCTGGCTTTTATCCTTCTCTTTGGTCTCTATCTTTCATTTCTCCTGCCAAGAATGAACCTGTTGTGGGCAGGGGCATTATCAATTATACTACTGCTTCTCTCTTACGGGGTGGTATCTGTTATATTGTTTTATAACTCAAATGTTTGCCTCAAGACCGCCCCCCACATATTGCTTCTTGTATCAGGCTATTTTGTCATAGCATTAAAACGCGGCTTATTTAGCGGGTCCTCCAGAGAGAAATCAGCAGACGA
The DNA here is from genome assembly GCA_018400255.1 of Deltaproteobacteria bacterium. Taxonomy (GTDB): domain Bacteria; phylum Desulfobacterota; class DSM-4660; order Desulfatiglandales; family B25-G16; genus M55B121. Next base: position 2,445 of record JAGYMO010000254.1, on the reverse strand, counting down.
TTTTGTGGAAAGAAATAAAAAACTTGCCGTGTCATTTTATAAGCAGGGCTTATTTGACCTTGCCTTTGAGAAAATCCGTCAATGCCCTGTCACTGAACCAGGGGTAAAGGAATTTTTATATGATCTTGGGCTGGATTTTGAAAAAAGAGAGGAGGCGGAGAAGGCCTTATCTGCCTATTATTTGATTGGAGACAGCGATTATAAGGATTTAAATGACCGAATCTTTGAACTCGAGGGCATTGATGGCAGACCGGTTTACATAGACAGGGATTTACATCCTGATGAAACCCAGGCAACATTAATACGTATTCATGCTGAAAAAACCCTTGGCAAATATGAAATCTCTGGAGAAATAGGTCGTGGTGCGATGGGGATAGTCTATAGGGGAGAAGACCCTGCAACAGGTGCTACTGTGGCCATAAAAACATTAAAGCTATCCGAATTTAATGATAAGGAAATAGGCGATATTAAAGATCGTTTTTTCAGGGAGGCTGAATCAGCAGGGGCATTGCAACACCCCAACATTATATCCATGTTGGATGCCGGAGAAGAAAAAAGGCTTGCATACATAGCCATGGAATACCTCGATGGGGATAATTTAGTAAAATATACTGAGGTCGAAAATTTGCTACCTATAAGAGATACCCTGCATATTATATCCCAGGTAGCCGATGCCTTGGATTATGCACACAGAAATGATATTATTCATAGGGATATAAAGCCCGCAAACATTATGCTGTTAAAAAATACGAATACTGTGAAGGTGATGGATTTTGGAATAGCACGGATTATGACCTCAACGAGGACAAAGACCGGCATGGTGTTGGGCACCCCGTCTTATATGTCGCCTGAGCAGGTGAGCGGAAAGAGGATAGATGGACGTTCTGATATTTTTTCTGCAGGTGTTGTCCTCTTTGAGATGCTCACCGGGCAAAAACCGTTTTTATCTGACGATATAACATCACTGATGTATGAGATTGTAAAAGAGAAACACCCGTCTGTAAGAGAAATAAATCCAAAAATCCCACCAATTGTTGAAAAGATATTAGATAGGGCCCTGGAAAAGGATATTAATAAAAGATACCAGAGGGCAGGGCTTATGGCCGAACACCTCAGAAAGATCGCGGAAAGGATAGACCAACTAAAAAAGAGGGAATCCCGCTGAAGACAGAAATGAGCGAATAATTATATGTTTATCTTAGGTATAGACACCTCATGCGATGATACGTGTTCATCCATAGTTGAAGATGGTAAAAGGATGTTATCCAATATTGTCAGTTCTCAGGCCACTGTTCATCGCAGTTATGGAGGGGTAGTCCCAGAACTTGCTTCCCGAGAACACATCAGGAATATCGTGCCGGTTGTTAGGGAATCTATAGAAAGGGCGTCGTTGAGGAATAAAGACATTCATGCAATAGCAGTTACAGTTGGCCCTGGCCTTGTGGGAGCCCTTTTAATTGGAATTTATTTTGCGAAGGCATTTAGTTATGCCAAGGGTATTCCCCTAATTGGAGTTAATCATTTAGAGGGCCATATTCTTTCTATTTTCCTGGAGCCGAAGATACCTTCGTTTCCATTTGTGGCGTTAACTGTCTCAGGGGGTCATACAAACATTTACCATGTTAGGGGATTTGGAGATTATACGGTTTTAGGGCAGACACTTGATGATGCCGCAGGAGAGGCATTTGATAAGGTAGCGAAACTGCTGGGATTGGGCTATCCCGGCGGTGGAATTATTGAGAAAATGGCACGTGATGGCAGGGTTAATGCAATTCATTTTCCAAGGTCGTATCTTTCCAAGGGCTCCCTTGACTTTAGCTTTAGCGGTCTTAAAACTGCTGTTGCCATCTATATAAATAAATGGCGTAATAACAATGACAATAAGGTGAGTTTACATGATATAGCCGCGTCATTTCAGTCCGCCGTTGTAGATATATTAATAGATAAAGTAATTGCTGCCGCTGAAAAAGTAGGGGTAAAAACAATTATGTTAGCAGGTGGGGTGGCTAGAAACAATTTTCTGCGTAATAGACTAAAGGAGAAAATTTTCGGCAAGGGGGTTGATTTATATATTCCCCAGCCGGAGTTATGCACAGATAATGGAGCCATGATTGCTGTTGCTGGTTATCATAGGTTGATGAAAGGGCACAGAGATGATTTGACCCTGGATGCACGTTCAAGATTTCCCTTAAATCAGATATAAAGATACGTTAGTTTCATGTAGTATCTTTAGATTTTTTGACATAGATATTTTCATGAAACCTTGCGAAATAAGAACAAAATGTTTGTGTCGGTTGAGAATATAATTTGTTGTGTGGTGTTTAATTTGTAATTGGAGCAGAATAACGGGTTTCTTTTCTAGGCGAATGTAAGAGTTTCCGTTTTAGGGTGCAGGTTTACCCCGACCGCAGAAAGCCACGGCTTTAGCCGTGGATGAATGCGCCT
>JAGYMO010000253.1 GCA_018400255.1 Deltaproteobacteria bacterium | reverse complement strand
GTTGCATCATTCTTTTATGTATGCCCATGAAGGTGAAAACTGCTCACCCTCAGAAAAGGTTATCTGCCGCTGGTTATCCCCATTAGCATTTGCAATAAAAATATGGTATTTTCGACCATTTCTATTTGAACTAAAGGCGATATGCCTTCCTCCTGGCGACCAACATGGATCTTCATTATCTCCTTGATCTTTAGTGAGCCTTTGTAAGCCACCTCCATCCGGCTGGATAGTAAATAAATCAAAATTTCCATCAGAGGAACCGGAAAAGGCTATCCTGTCAAGTTTTGACCATGCTGGTGAGGTATTATAATTCCCCTGGTACGTTAACCTCTCCACACTATTGTTTTTTATATCAAGTATATATATTTGAGGGGAACCTGACCTGTTGGAAACAAACGCCATTTTATTGCCATCCGGGGAGAAGGCTGGTGACACATCAATTCCCCAATTGGTTGTCAACCTCTGTAATGTTTTACCTTCCAGGCTAATTGTGTAAATATCTGGATTCCCACTTGTTGTAAGGGTAAGGGCGACTTCTTCTTCACCAGGTCTCCATGCAGCAGCAATATTTAATCCCTTTTTATCCGATAACCTTGTTATAGATCCTTTAGCCAGATCGCGCATTAAAAGCACTGTTGCAGAATCAAGAAAGGTTGTGTAAAGCATTCTCTCCCCAGAGAGGGAAAGTCTTGGGGATATGCTTATAGAATTATGATTTGTTATCTGCCGTAAATTATGACCATCAAAATCAGAAATATATATTTCCTTATTACCTGTAGCAGTACCGGAAAAGGCTATCTGGGTCAAAAACGGCCCTTTATGTCCGGTTAGCGTAAAAATTACGTCATTGGCCAGCCTGTGCATTAACTGCCTTGACTGATTTGTTGGACCCAATGCCCTCTTTCCATATAATTGTCTTCCGGAGAAGACATCAAATAATCTCGCTTCAACCTTAAGCTGTTTGCCTATGCATTCGTAACCAGCTTTTAAAAGAAGCTCTGCGCCTATAAGAGACCAATCCTTAAAAATAATGCTATCATGGGTAATTCCTGAACCTGGCGCCTCTATAAATGATTCTTTTTCCAAGGGATTAAAATAGCCGCTGATATCAAAATCATTTGATAGTATGTCAGCAAGTTTGCTAGCTAGCTCTGGGGTTTGATTATCAGCACCTATATATTTAAAATCAGGCACCGCGATAGGAACCCTTCTCATTGAGGGAGAGGTTATGTCTACGTAAAGCTTCCCTTCTGCTTGCTTGTCATAAAAGCCGACGCACACGCAGAAGGCTAAGGCCCATATGAATAAAAAGAAAACAAACCGACTACTGGGCAAGGTCATTAAGGTTAAATTTGATTTCAATCTCATCATAAGTTTTTACATAACCAGGTGGAAATTCAGGCAGTGGGTCTGACTTCTCTATTGCCTTTAAAACAGAAGAGTCAAAAAATTGGTTGTTTGATTTCTCCTTAAAAAAAGTTTTTAATATCTTCCCATCACTCTTTACAGTTACTATAATGACTGCTTCCGGGCTGTTAGTCTCTCTTATACGAGAAAGTGCAGCAGGATATGACCAATTATTCTTTATGGTATTCTCTACCTCCATTTGGTAAAGCTGAATAGATGTACCACCCGCCAGGGAGCCCCCTTCACCTGATAAACCCTTCCCTCCATTATCTAACTGTCCGCTACCCCCTTCAGAGCTTCCAACTTTAGACTCAACACCTTCTTCCTTTTCTTTTTTAACGCTTTTTTCTATTTTATTTAGTGCCTCTTTAACCTGTTTCTGCTCTTCTTCCTGTGCGGCACTCTTTTCTATTTTTTCAATAGCCTTATTGATAAGCTCCGAGGCTGGTTTTGACTCCTTTACTGGTGGAGTTATAGGCTTAGGTGAAATCCTTTTTGCCAGAATGTGAACGGGTTTTTCTTTCCCTGTGGTAATTCTTTTGGCCTTTACTGTTGTCTTTTTGACAGTTTTATCCGGCTTATGAGAGCCTTTTTTTGCTGCATGGTCAGTTGACAGACCTTTCCCTTCCGTCTTTTTCCCAGGCTTTGATGGGGGCCCAACCAAATCGACATGATAGGTCCTATCCTCTATAGCCGGTAAGCGAACCCCTGTATATGGTCCGAAAAGCACTGTAGAAAAAACTAATAAATGCAAAAGAAGAGAGAGGATCATCATCTTCCCGCTCTTCTCTTCCTTAAATAATGACTTAAAAATAGACCATTTCTTTATCATTTACGCAAGGGCTCAGTTATCATTCCCACTCTCGTAATTCCCGCTGCCTTAACATGGGACATAACCTTGATTACAAACCCATAGGGAACATCTTTATCTGACTCTAACAATATTTCCTTTTCTTTTCTATTACTGAAAATTTTTTCTAACTTTTCATTGAGGTTAGAAATTTCAATCTTGAAATTTTCAATGTATATTTGTCTTTCTTTTGTTATGGATAATACCAATGGCTCATCTTTTGATTTAATACTCCTGCTTTCTGTTTCAGGGAGATTTACCTTTACTCCCTGTCTCATCATTGGTGCTGTGGCCATAAATATGATAAGCAAGACAAGCATTACGTCCACAAGGGGGGTGACGTTAATATCCGACATGAGCTGTTGTTTTTTCTCTTCGAATTCCATCTTATTCGCCCTTTACTTTATCAGCTTGCGCCTCCCTAACCAACCCCCTTCCAAGCAATCCCGTAAAATCAGAAATAAACGTTCTCATTTCTGTATCAAAAAATCTAATCCTGCCCGTAAAATAATTAAAGGCTATTACAGCAGGTATAGCGGCAGCTAAGCCAGCCGCAGTAGCGATGAGGGCCTCTGCTATGCCAGGGGCCACAACAGCCAGGCTCGCAGATCCTTTAAGGCCAATGGACCTGAACGAGGTCATAATGCCCCATACCGTACCATAAAGCCCTATAAAAGGAGCTGTATTGCCAGTAGTAGCAAGAAAGGTGAGCCCTCTTTCGAGACGAGAATTTTGATTAGATAGAACTGATCTCACTGCCCTTTGCATATTATCTATAATAGACTGTTGCAAAAGTATGATATTATTTTCAGTAGGGTTACCTTGCGCTGTCTTCGAGCGATTAAACTCTGCATACCCGGCCCTCAGAATCTTTGCCAAAGGACTATATTTGAATACTTTTGCCTCGATATAAACCTTGCTTAGCTCTCTTCTGGAGGAAAAAAGCTCTAAAAATACCCTATTTTCCTCCCTACATTTCTTCAGAAGCCTTAGTTTCATAAAGATTATTGCCCACGATACAAGTGAAAAAAAGAAAAGAAGCAGCAGCACAAATTTAACCATGGGCCCAGAATGAATTATCATCTGGACTATATCATTCATAAAAGGGTCATAACCGAGAAATTGAAGGGAATATTCCATTAATACAATTTACCTTTATACATTGAATTATTATAACTAATTTGCTAATCAGGCTTAAAGGTTGAACTCTAAAGCATCTCAGCCATATTGTGAACTGTGCTCTCTGAAATCCGCCTATTAAATATTCGTATGATACTCAAATTTAACCATCAAAGTCAATTTAAATGGAAAAATCACTAAATAAGGTTTAAATAATGTCAGCCGTCATGCCTTTACAATTTTTATGACAGTTGAAGAACAATTTTAAAGTCAACTACAATCGGCTAAAGCCGATAGCTTGAGGGTCAAAGGCACAGAGGCACAGAGTTTTTGAGGCGCATTATTTCTTCTTTGCGCCTGCCTGTGCGATGCACCTGTCTGCGTGCTGACACGCACAGGCAGG
>JAGYMO010000252.1 GCA_018400255.1 Deltaproteobacteria bacterium | reverse complement strand
CCCCAAACGGCGACGTTATGAGGCTGAACGATAGCAGAAATCTCTATAGCAGGTTAATTAGAAATTAGGTTTTATTCCGGCTTGTTTGCAGGGTTAGTTTTATAGATCTTCAATCCTGGCTTTGTATAGCCTGAGGCTGTTTGACACTACGGATATGCTGCTGAAGGCCATGGCAAAAGCCGCCAGTATGGGGTGCAGTTCCCTTAAGAATAAGGGTACAAAGGAAAACGGGAATAAAATTCCTGCGGCAACCGGGATCAGGATAATATTATAAAAAAAGGCCCAAAACAGATTTTGTTTGACTACCCGCATTGTGGCATAGCTTAATCGTAATGCCTTGGGAATCCCTGTTAGGCGACCGCTTGCAAGAACAATGTCCCCGGTCTCAATGGCCACATCAGTCCCGGTTCCCATGGCAATGCCGATATCCGCCTGGGCCAGGGCCGGCGCGTCATTGATTCCATCCCCCACCATACCAACACGTCTTTTTTGTTGTTGAAGCGATTTTATTTGATCAGCCTTATCTTCAGGCAATACCTCGGAAATGACGTGTTGAATGTTTACCTTTTCCGCCATGGCCCGGGCACCAAGGTCGTTGTCACCGGTGAGCATAATCACGTCAAGACCTAAGTTAATTAGCTTCGTGACGGTTTTACCGGATTCAGGTTTTTCCCGGTCTGAAACGGAAAACAGCCCGTACAATTGGTCGTTCATGGCCACGGCCATGACTGTCTGGCCTGAAGATTGGCGTTTTTGTATCGTTTCTGCAATTGAATCGGACAGCTCAATGCCAGTCTCTTTGAGCCATTTGGGTTTGCCGACCCTTACCCATTTCCCCTCGATCTTGGCCTCAACACCTTTTCCTTTTACTGCTTTAAAGTCGCTGACAGGAAGCAGTTCGATATTTTTTTCTTCAGCAGCCTTGACAATTGCGTGTCCAACAGGATGCTCGGAGTTTTTTTCAACAGAGGCCCCCATGATTAAAACCTGTTCCCGGGTAAATTCCCCCTCCTCTGAAGGTATCACCTCCATTACCACAGGTTGCCCCACGGTAAGGGTGCCTGTTTTATCAAAAACAATGGTATCCAGCCGGGTGGCGGTTTCCAAAGCCATGCTGTTTTTAAACAAAACCCCATGCTCCGCCCCTTTGCCGGTGCCGGCCATGATGGCGGTGGGAGTAGCCAATCCTAAAGCACAAGGGCATGCAATCACCAATACCGCTACCAGGCGGATCATGGCGGGCACGAATTCTCCCCCCAACCACCACCATACCAGAAATGTTACTACCGCAATCCCGATAACCGAGGGGACAAACACACCGGCCACCTTATCCGCCAATGCCTGAATCGGGGCCTTGCTTCCCTGGGCTTCCTGCACCATTTTGATGATCTGGGCAAGCACGGTTTCCTTGCCTATCCGGTTGGTTTTTATGATTAAAACACCTTCCGTATTCAGGGTGCCTCCGGTTACCGGGTCTGCCTTTTTTTTGTCCACAGGCAGAGGTTCTCCGGTGAGCATGCTTTCATCAACTGCGGATTCCCCGTCCACAATGACGCCGTCCACCGGTATTTTTTCCCCTGGCCTGACCAGCAGCACATCATTTACTTTAACATCCGCCAAAGGCACTGTTTTTTGTGTATCACCAACGACCAGGGTTGCTGTTTTGGGTGAAAGTCCCATCAGTTTTCGGATGGCCCCGCCGGTTTTGCCCTTGGTCCGGGATTCCAGCATTTTTCCCAGTTTGATCAGGGTAATGATGACGGCTGAGGTCTCAAAATACACATGGTCCCCCAACACAGGAAACAGCATCAATGCCACGGAATAAAAATAGGCTGTGGAAGAGCCCATGGCAACCAGCACATCCATGTTGGCAGTCCCGTTTCTTAGACTTTTGGCACCACCAACATAATAGTCCCAGCCCACATAAAACTGAACAGGTGTGGCAAGCAGCCAAAATAAAATATTGACCCACGAGGCATGACTCCATGGACCCACAAGACCGAAATCCCTGCTCATGCTCAATAAAAATAAAGGCAGGCTGAAAACCAGCCCAACGATAAATTTTCGGGTCTGGTCGGCGATTTCCTTTTGTCTTGCCAATAATTCCGCATCTTCACCATCATCGCCCTGGGCCGGTAATACGGCATCATAGCCGGCACCTTGAATCACCTTGACGATTTCGGCAGGGGAAATCACTGAAGGAAGATACCTTATGGAAGCTCTTTCAGTCGCGAAATTAACCGTTGCCGAGACAACCCCCTGGGCTTTTTTTAATAAAGCCCGCTGGATATTGGCCGCACAATTGGTGCAGGTCATGCCGGTAACAGGCAATTCAAGGTCATCAACAGGAACATGGTACCCGATTTTTTCAACGGCTGTTATAATGCCGGCAATATCAATAATTTTGGGATCATATGCCACACTCACCTGTTCTGCGGCAAAATTTACCTGTGGATCCGTTACCCCTGGAAGTTTTTTTAAACCCCGTTCAATGTTGCTTGCGCAATTAACACATGTCATGCCGGTCACCGGCACTATGATATGCTGTTCGGTCATAATTACACCATTTTCAGGTTAATCAGTTAGCTTGTGTCCACCCACAAATGAGGTATTTGCCCGTTCCCGCTCAAAAGTCCAGGATCTTGGGACTTGAACTTGAATCAATTTTCACATCTCTGGCTGGACACTATCTTTGAAAAAATTACAATCACCAGTATTACGATGCCGGATAGTTGATTTCATCCAGCACTGATTTGATTTTCTCAAGGGTCAGCGGAGCTTCCCATTCCACAGTTATGCTTTTGCTTTCCACATCACCCTCTACTTTTACCATGCCGTCTAAATTGGAAAGTTCATTTTTTATGGTCATCACACAATGATTGCAACTGATATTGGGTATGTCTAATTTTTGTTTTTCCATGAAAGGCCTCCTTATTGAAAACAGTTTTTATGCAAAATTGAGGTAAACTATAAAACTAACCAAATGCATAAACAAATTTAATTCAACCAATTCCTTATATTAATCCCGCGGCAAAGGAGTTTACATAGTGGGAGTACCTCATAACCCACTTCTCCCCCATGATCACCGGGACAATCCCCAAAATAGTGGACAATCCTGCAAGCGCACTATAAAAGATGATGCTGAATGTAATCCCCATTTTCTCTACCTCACGTTCTCAGCAGGAAGTGGTTTCTTTCACCAGATCATCCCCACAGGATTCGGACTCAAACTGAATGGTGATATGTTCCATGCTGTATTTATTCTGGAGGAGGCTTTCTATCTCTCCCAATATTTGGCTACTTTTGCTGATCAAGAGATCATCAATTAGCACGTGGGAACTCATGGCGTAGATGCCGGAGGTAATCGTCCATAGGTGCAGGTGATGAACCTCCTTCACACCCTTGATTTTCACGAGATCAGCTATTATCTCTTCAACATTGATATCTTTTGGTGTTGCCTCGAGAAGGATATCAATCGATTCCCTCTCCAGGCTATAAGCCCCCCTGAGTATTAGCCCTCCGATAAGGATGCTAATGATAGGGTCTACAATGTACCAACCTGTATATATAATCACAATGCCTCCTACAATGACTCCCACTGAGGCTACCGTATCTCCCACGAGATGAAAAAAGGTTGATCTCACATTCAGACTTCTGCGGGCAGATTTTCTCAGAATAGCTATGCCTGCCACATTAGCTAGAAGCCCTATGGCGGCAACCAGGAGCATGACGAAGCCCTTGATCTCTCGAGGTTCGATTAGGCGATGGTATGCCTCATAGAATAGGTACAAGGAGACAACGAGAAGCAGCATGCCGTTGAAGAGGGCAGCCAGGATTTCCAACCGGTAGAATCCGAATGTCTTTTCGGGCGTCGGGGGCTTCCGGGCAAACCTCATGGCAGCCAGACTCAAGCTCAGGGCAAGAATATCGGTCAACATGTGCCCCGCGTCGCTCAACAAGGCGAGGCTATTGGCAAGAATACCGCCGATTATCTCAGCGACCATAATCCCTGTGGTGATTGAGATGACCGCAAGCATATTCCGTTGCGGAGGCGATTGTTTCGGAATTTCTGATCTTTCCGGCTGATGAGCATGGTAAGCAGTCATTCTTTTCACCCTTTTTGTGTTCTCAATGGCTGATGTTTGGTAAGGGATGACCTTCCTTAGCATTCGTATTTTGGGCTCACAGTTAACCCAAGCCGAACATGTAAAAGCAGTATGTCCCGTGGATTATAGCAGCAATCAGGGTAGCAGTAGCAAAGTATCTATGGCCCTTGAACCATCTCTTTCTTAGCGCCCTATTATGTCCAAAGAATACCGTTACGATAAGAAGGACAAGGGTGCTGAACCCGCTTATCAGGCAAATGAGAATCTTCCAATTCTCCTTTGGCTCCACCCTCTTTGCCTGGACGGTCCTCTGGAATTGAGGCTCTAGATGAACAACGAGATGAAGAAAAATCTGCCTGGCATCTTTGTCTGGAATCCAGCCTGAGCCTTTCCCATGTCTCTGCGATATGCCGGCGAGCCAGTCCAGGTAGGCTCTGCTTGAGAGGGCCGTGTCCATGGAATGGCATCCCGTGCATGTCTTCTGAAATATTGTATCAACCTTTTCAATATCATGTCTTAGAGTTTGAGGAATCTGCGCATGTGCAGCGCTATGAAGCCCAACAACCGCACCAATGAGAATAGTGAGAATTGCCCGTGTTAATGTGATAAATCGCATTTTTCACTTCCTCTGAGAAAGGGATAACCCCTATAGAAAAATATTGCTGAGGATAGAGCAAAGAGTACATAAAGACTCCCTGTAAGCCCAAACGCCTCTGCAATACCTAGAAAATTTTGTATCATTGGAGAGAATGCAAGGGCGGATATGGCAAGGGCCGGCGAAAACCAGCAGGTATCAAGGCCTTTGATAATTTCCTTGAGCACACCAGCAGAGGCATGAAGCTTTGTTGTCTCGGGCTCTTCGAAGGCTGGACTCACAAGATGAGATCCCTCTTTTTTTCCTCGAACTCAGCCTTGTTGATCTCGCCCCGAGCGTAGCGTTTCTTGAGGATCTCAAGAGAGGAGTCGCTGGAACTTGTGCCGTTGCTCGTGTTTCTTGTCGCTATGATCAGCCACCGGATCAGCAAAATAATGCCAACGATAACGGCAACCCAGAAGGCGATCATGATAATGCCTCCGAACCACCCAATGCCGTACCCTCCTCCCATCATACCGGGGCCCACGCCCCAATCATAGCAGCGTCCCTGGGCCAAGAACATAGGCAACCTGTTTTATTCAGCAAATTCAACCGCTACCTCTTTCAGATCCCATAAAGGTTCTATCTTTTCCATAATTTCTTCTTTTATCGCGGGAGCAAACTGGTGATTTGCCGGCAGATCAATAACTATGCGGGCCTTGCTATCCTTTAATTCAATGTCTTTTATAAGATTGGTACGCACCAGGTCCAGCCCGGTAATGGGGTTCATGACCTTCTTAAGGCGGTTACGTATTATCGCTACGGTTGTAGAAACCTGTTCCTTGACCAGGCCGTGGCGCTCCTCGTAATTCGTGATGGCGGATCGCAGACCCTCTATGGCCAGCACCGAACAATGCGCTTTGATTTTAGGCAGCCCACCGAGCGCGTCTGAGGCTTGCTTCCAGGTAATCTTCTTGGCCTCATCAAGGGTTTTCCCCTTGGCCAGCTCTGTAATTATAGAGCCGGTGGCGATATTGGAGGCACAACCGTAGGATTCAAACTTAATATCCGAGATGGCTTTCGTGCCGGGATCTACCTTGATATATACGGCCACCATGTCCCCACAGGCGGGACTGCCTTCCATTGATTTCCCGTCGGCATCTTCTATCTTGCCAACATTACGGGGGTGGCGAAAGTGTTCCAGTACGGTCTCACTATAT
>JAGYMO010000251.1 GCA_018400255.1 Deltaproteobacteria bacterium | reverse complement strand
AATTTTTTAACCTGTGAACGCTTACGTTTGTTTTTATAAGCAGCACCTAATTTAAAAGGTAAATCCTTATTTATTGATCGTAAACATTTAAAATTTCTGGGGGAATATGGAAACTAATAATTCATTTAAAGATTGTGTTGTTATAGCATGCGGAACACTAAGCCCTGAGTTAAACTACCTAAAAAATGAAGGTTTTTTAGATGCAAAAAAGATTCTATACACCACTCCAGGTCTTCATGAAATACCTCGAGAATTAGAAAGTCAGCTAATCGATAAAATTAAAAAGGCTCGTGAGCTTTCAAACAAGATAATAGTGGTATATGGTGGCCAATTCTGTTACGTAAACAGCTACGATGTGTTTAGAACCATAGATACTATAATTAGCGAACAAGGTGAGGGAATTGTAAGAACTCAGGCATCACACTGCGTAGATATGATAGCCGGAAAAGAGGAAAGAGAAAAAATTGCAAATGGAGAAAAGGTCTGGTGGATGACACCTGGCTGGATATTATTCAGACATGATGTCTTTAAGGATTGGGATAAGGGACTGGCAAATGAAAATTTCCCAAAGCACACAGGGGGCGCACTACTCCTTGATGCAATTGATTTTTTTAACCCATATATCGAGAAATACGCGGATAAAATTCTTGAATACTCTGATTGGATGGGTATCCCCATCATACCTCATGAAGTTACTCTCGACAGATTTAAGAAAAAGCTGTTAGATCAACTTCACCTGTTACAAGGAGAAAGCACATAAGGCAAAAATCAAAAATTAGGCTTATAGAGCAATTTTGAGTTATTTTGCTATCTTTTACGATAAAATCCTAAGCTCAATAAATAGTGGAAAAGGTAAGGGCCTGACTTATAAGCCAGGCCCTTATGGTATAAAAAGGCTAACTTTCCTTGATTTATAGAATTAACTATCGCATATGAAAAAATTATAATTCCAGCCAGGAATCCGAGTACAATGATTTCTTATACAAAATTCTCGCGGTTTTTACGTAATCCTGCAATTCTTTTGGTAGTGATGACATATCAATTTTCTCTTCATCCATGACCTTGCCGATTACCTCAACTATATCCGGACGCCTTCCCTTTGCAATATCAACTAACATTCTATCATCTGCGTCTGCAATAGCAGAATACATACTATTTTTTTCAAGCATAACCAAATAAGTCTGGTTAAGGATTGGCCTCAGATGATCCGGTGATCCATTGGATACATTGGAAAGTCCACAGGTAGATTTAAGCCCCTCCCCGATGTGCTCCACCATAGGCATGAATTGAAGCAGTGAAAACACCTGATCCTGCTGTACATTTACAGGGGTGACAATTCCATCAATAAAGATATCCTCATTTGGTATACCTGCCTCATTAGCCGCGTATACTAGCTCTACCGTAAGTTCAGCTCTTTCATGTTCATCTCTTGGCATCCCCTGAGGCCCCCACAAAAGACCTATCATCCTTGCCTTATATTTTGCGCATATCGGCAGCATCTTTTCATATCGTTCTTTCCTGCACATAATTGAATTGATAAGGGGTCGGCCCTTACATACCGCAAGGCCAGCCTCTATCGCCTCAATATTTGAAGTATCGAGGGCAAGTGGTACATCATCTACCACCTCTTGAACAGTCTTAACAACCCATTCTATTAACTCCGGTCCTCCCTTTCTCGCAGGCCCTAAATTAATATCAATAAAATCCACGCCCAGTTCCTTCTGCTTTTTGGCCTCTTCCTGGATAGGAACAGGATTTCTCTCCTTAAACGCCCTACCTATCTTTGTAGATATAACATTCAGGCTCTCTCCAATTAACAACATTTAAAACACCCCCCTTACCTTAAATTAAGCCGAAAAGTCCTTGAGGAACTTTGCAATCTGAGACGCTTCCCGAGGACCTACAAGAACCTCAGAGCCTTTAACTTCCTCTTCCAAATCACCACTTATAGCCGCAGCATATCCTGGTATAATAAGTTTTTTGTGTTTGACCTTATCAAATATGCCTGATTTATTAACAAATATACCAACTGCATCACCAACGAAACTACCCGCTGCCCACGCAGTCATAACAGACAGCCCCTCCGTATCCATAATCATCAGCCATGTAGGGACACGACTTGCCTCAATCTCACCGCTGACAATAAAGTATGTGAGGGCAAAATTTGTGGTTATGACTACTGGAGAGCTGTCATTCGGTCCATTTATCTCATAAATCCCCTGATCAACCGTCATAGGTCTTTGTGGGTCAGTATAGATGTTTAATCTCTCGACCAAAAGCGGAAAGAGGCTTTCACCTATAAAGTCGGACAGGATAATTATTCCCGCGTATTTGGCTATGTACATGCCTGCAATGACCGTTTCCTTATCAAGGTTATCCGCCATCTCGCAAGGAAAAGTAATGGTCGGAAAACCAAGGGAACGGTTCTTCTTAGTAATCGACTCCCTGCGAAGCCATATCTGATCCTCAAAGGCCCTTCTTACGTTTCTCGAGCCGGAATCAAGCAGTAAATCCTTCAGGCCCATACCAGTCAACTTACCTGTCAATTCCATAAGGCCATCCATGTCCTCTGCCTTTATGGCTAGGGGTAATTCCTTCTCCTTGGCCAAAGCCCCCATATCATCGGCATTGTCCTTGGTTGCCGCGTATATTACAGGCTTTCGTACTATGGATGCATCTACACCGGCCTTCATAACGTTTACATCCTCGCTCATAAGCACCAGACAAAAATTACTTTCATCACATACCTTTTTGGCGAGGGCAGCAAATTTTGCCGAGTCGCCATCAACATCCTTTATAGCGACTAACTCAGGTCTTAGATTAAATCCAACACGTATATACTGGTATGTATCCCATAGCTTCAACTTTTCAGACAATTCGCCTGGGTCCATATCGCTTTTAACCAGTACACCAATACCGGGCTGGCTGACAAATGTCTTTTCATGCCTGTAAAGCACTGTCTCACCGCCAAGCTTAAAAGCCCTTTCGCCCTCACCTACCTGAACCGGCCTTATTGGAGGGGCCGATGCCTCAGCGAGTTGTTCCTTTGCCTCATCGCTTACATAAGGGCAGCTGCTTAGTTCTGCTTTGCCTGCGGCAAGCGCCATTGCAAAGGCCAGACAGGTAGGATGTCCGCATTCCTTGCAATTTGTCTTGGGCAGCATCTTAAATATTTGAATACCTGTTAAACCCATAATGTTCTCCTTATTACTCTGTTGTCTTTTATTTGAACGTATTAAATTATATTACTATTTTGAGTCCTCATGCTCTTTGAAATTGTCCTATCTTACCTTATACTATCCCATTCATGAAACTACTTACCATGAATTTCTTATGAAGATAGGCTGCCTAAACCTCAAGAATTGATTCCATCTCAAGTGCAGGATGCTTTTTCTCCTGGAGGAAAGACATAATCTCCTCTTCCGATGTACCTATAGTCTCATCCGCCACTTTATCCCATAAATCCGGCACTCCGAGCTCCTCAGCTCTTTTGACAAATCTTTCCTTGATTTCCTCTTTAAGGTGTTGAGGCATCCATACTATCCGCAAGAGTCCCCCTTCGTACCTAAGGAATTTTCTCTGGGTTATATTGTACTTTCCATGCCCTACAAAGCCTGGGGTAGAAACCCCACCACCAACTGTCCCGGCAAGGGTGGAAAATTTCATACCGCACGGCGTCATACCAATGTAGTCCCTGTCAACAGTCATGATACCATTACATGTAGGAAGAACAGCAGCGATGGCCTCACAGCATCCACAGGTTGTGTGCGGATCGTGGACAATGCTGTAAAGATTGTAATGATCCACCGTCCCCCTTGATGTCTTGGATACGAATTCATTGACACCCTTCCACTGGCCAAGTTTATCATCGATTATTTCTCCCTTTTGTATTGGCT
Organism: Deltaproteobacteria bacterium; assembly: GCA_018400255.1. GTDB lineage: Bacteria > Desulfobacterota > DSM-4660 > Desulfatiglandales > B25-G16 > M55B121. Next base: position 1,775 of record JAGYMO010000251.1, on the reverse strand, counting down.
GATTTGGGCCGGTAGGGTTGATTTCAAAGGAGGCCTTGCAATCCATCCAGTTATATGCACCACAGAGTCCTGTCCTCTCAGGACTGATCGTACAGACATGATTAGGGGCGAATGACTGGCACAGTGTACAGGAGTAAAAGGTCTCTGTCGTCTCGTCGGTCATGCCTTCTATTCTCTCATCCCGGGCCGCATAAACCTCCCTGGCCAATTTGGTTAACTCATCCACATCCTTCTTATCGGTCATGAGGGTAACCTGCAATTTATCAAATATCCTGCCAAAGTCCTGATGTAGTTTTGCATGGAGAATTGTGCCTATGTCTTTAAGGGTAAATCCTTTTTCGGCAGCAGCGTCTCCTACCCTTATCCAGCTAATATCCCTCTGGCCTATGTGCATTATGCCCTGGGCATAGTTGACAAGGTGATGAATCTGCCTCTCGAGGATCGGCTCAAAGTCTTCCTCCATTTCCCTGCCTGCTACCTCAACCAGGATACCTAAAGGCAATGAGTCTCCCTTTTTGCAATCTTTTACATCCTTGCCTTTCACAATTATCCTGCCGTCTTGTACAGCCTTCATGTCACCAATACGCACCAATTCGGTTGCCTGGGAGGCACTTCCTCCCATTTCCAAAAATACATCTCCCTTTCTTACGCGCTCGCCCTCAAAGGCTGGACCATACGTAAGCGGTATATCAATTTCCGTCACATTTACCTTTAATCCTCGAACCTCTATCGACCGCGCCGCGATTTGATCATGAGGGACCTGTGCCACGACATGCTCATATGTGCAAACGCCCCAGGGCAGTATTTCCGGTATATCCGTGTCAGCAATTGTAGGGAAACCCCAGTTAACAGCGCCTGCCGCATTAGCAGCCCATTCCGCATTCACATCACCTAATGCATTAACAAAGGCAAAAATTCTGTCCTTTTGATACTTCAGCATTTTGGTATAATCGCCCGGCTTAATTCCTCCAAATGAGAGGCCCGCCCTGTTTGCAAATCCAAGGGCATATACGGCGGCCGAAATTTCAGGTCCAAATGGGACAATTCGTGTGTTCCATCCTATCTGTACTCCGGCATCGAGAAGTTGCTGTGCCACAGTCGTCCCGCTTTGATTGGCCGCAAGGAATATATACAGATTTTTCTTTTGATACTCTTCCACTATAGCCTTGGCAATCTCGGGTGAGGGAGCGGCCCCAACAATAGCAGCAAACCCAGGTGCTGTTCCATCAACAAACTCTACGCCTCTTTTCCTCATTATGGCATCATCCGCTGCTCCGAGCCAAAGTTTGCCATTATCTATATCCGGGTCCTCTACGGATGGTTGATAAAAATCCGGCTGTTCTACATAAAGAATAGCCTCGGCAATCTCCTCCGCGAAAATTGCGGCTATACCTGCATCAAGCAGTGGACCTAAATACGGTACGTGCACATCCTTCTTTACATGGGGCGGCAACAATGCCCTGCAGCGCTTGATTACCCTTTCCGCATCGGCTAATGTCTCAACCTTCTCCCCCATCAGAGAGTAAATTATGGGCAAATAATAGGCCGTATTTGGGAAACCTATTTCCTGTTTAGGCCCGTATTTATCTATGGCTTCTTTTAATTTTCCTTCCGCCTTGGAAACAATATTATAACCACCTTGAATGGCAGCAAATGCCACTAACTTAGACATATTTTAATCCTCCTTTTCTTAAGGTATTACTTAGTTCACCTAAATATTGTTGTTAAGCCGCTTCAAGTTCTCTTCGTGCAGCCATGTCAAACAGTACCCTCTC
>JAGYMO010000250.1 GCA_018400255.1 Deltaproteobacteria bacterium | reverse complement strand
GGCAATAACAGCGGGCATATAAGGGCCGAAAAAGCTGTAGAAGATAAAGAGTGACGCAACTATAACAAGGAATGGCCCGAGAGATCGTCGTGCCGCCTCCAAAAGTAAAACGACAAGCACAACGCCAACAATGATATCCATGAGGATCGGCGCCCCCTGTCTTTGGGCCAATTCCTCGTAATTTAAAGCAAGATAAAGTGCTGAAGATGCGGCAATAATCCCTAATACGTAATCAACAAAGTGAATCCTGCTTTTTACTGATAAAAAGGAAAAGATGCCTTTGGTTTTTATCTTTTTAAATGCTGGGTAACTTAGATAGACCAGCAAGATAGCAAAGCCCAAATGGATGGATCGAACATAGACCGAATCCAAAAAAAGAATCTCGGGAAGGGAAAACTGAAATAATGACCAGGCCGCAGCTATGCAGGGGACGATATATTTCTCTACTCCTGAAAGTCTTCGTGAGCCGAATTCCGCCTCCTCGGCTATCCTCCGCGCACGTTCAACCCCTTCGTCAACTTCGTTGTTTTGATGTGTGTCGGATTTTTCCATGTGCATAAAACCTCAAATAGTAGTGATGTTATTATTATACGGGAAAATCAATCAAAACTGCTTTTTAAAAAAATAAAGACTTAATAGCCCTGGTAGGTTTCTAGTATATCGTTTTTTTTGCTTACAACAAAGAATGGGAAGGCAGGCGGTGTTAGTTACAGGACCCAACATTACAAAAATTAGAGTAAGGCCAATATATAGCTTTGTCGTGGGTTGAAATTGTAGCCATCGCCTCTTTACTGATACCTGAACCCTAGTAATTTTTATAAAAATCGCGCCTTATAAAAAAAGGGCGTGTTTCCACGCCCAATTTTGCAACTTACTTCAGGCCTACCTCTTTGTAATACTTCATGGCACCCGGATGAATAGGCGCGCTCAATGCCTCCAGCATGTTCTCTTTTGTAAGGATTTCGTAAGCTGGATGGAGTTTCTTAAAGGACTCCAGGTTGTCGAAGATTTCCTTGGTGATCGCATAAACGATATCATCAGGGATATCGGAACTCGTACAGAATGTTGTTTTCACGGCAAAGGTATCAACGTTTCCTTTATTGCTCGCCGTAGGATAAAATTTTATCGGAATATAGGCCTTCGCATAATAAGGCCACTTGTCAACAAGCTTATCAATGCATTCACCTGTTATAGGAACAAAATGCACCTTCCTTCTACCACTGGTCGCCTCTTTAATGGAACCATTCGGATGTCCAACTGTATAGAAAAAGGCATCGATTCGTCCGTCCTGCAGGAACTTGGCAGACTCATCCGCCTTGAGGCCCTCAGCCTTCAAATCCTTTTCCCAATCAATGCCGCAGGCTTGAAAGGCATCTGTAGAATTACCTCTCTGGCCGGAGCCGGGATTTCCAATATTGACATGCTTACCCTTAAGGTCCATAAAACTATCGATTCCGGTGTCGTCTCCTGCAACAAGCACAACAGATTCAGGGTGAAAGCTGCAAATAGCGCGAAGCTTCTTCTGCGGGCCTGTATCCTTCCAATCCTTGAATCCATTCCACGCCTGGTACTGCCGATCAGACTGAACCAGGCCAAACTCCAGGTCACCGGCCATGACCGCATTCACGTTAAATACCGAACC
>JAGYMO010000249.1 GCA_018400255.1 Deltaproteobacteria bacterium | reverse complement strand
GAGACCCCCAAAAAACTTGCTATGAGTTTGGACCTTGTTGAATAAAACATAAACATATACGTTCTAAACGATTAAAATGAAAAAAGCAGGCAGCATAAAGGCCAAAGGAGGCGCTCAAAACCTTTAGCTGCCCACTTTGCTAAAAGTTAACAACGGTGTACTGCTCCTCATTAAACAATTTATCCCTCTTAAAAATAGCATCCTGTGGGCAATTTGCGAAACAGATCCCACATTTTATACATACATCAGGGTTTATTTCGCATACACTCAGGGGTTTTTCCCTTTTTTCATTTGCAACTCGATCCTCTTTACCTCGTTCCCCGCCATCTGCAATATCTTCATGTTCAAGTTTATGCTCTGTTATTGCATTTGCGGGGCAATTCCTTAGGCACAGTAAACACCCTGTACATTTATTCGCATCAATTGAGTATTCGATAAGTTCCTTACATGCCTTGGCAGGGCATTTTTTATCTACAATATGTGATATATACTCATCTTTGAAATATCTAATAGTACTCAGCACTGGATTTGGAGCAGTCTGCCCAAGCCCGCAGAGAGAACCCTCCTTCACCGTCCATGCAACCTCTTCGAGCAAATCTAAATCATCCTCCTCGCCTTGACCACTGGTAATTCTCTCTAATATATTATACAACCTCCTCAATCCTATTCTGCATGGGGAACACTTGCCGCAGCTTTCTTCCTGCGTAAAATTAATAAAGTATTTAGCTATATCGACCATGCATACATCTTCATCAAGGACGATCATACCGCCTGAGCCAAGTATTGAACCGGCGTCCTGCAATGATTCATAAGTAACCTCTGTGTCAAGAAATTCTTCCGGAAGACAGCCTCCGGAAGGACCTCCCGTCTGAACTGCCTTGAATCTTTTTCCATTCGGTATCCCGCCACCAATACCAAATATAATATCACGAAGTTTTACACCCATTGGCACTTCAATAAGGCCTGAGTTATTAATCTTGCCAGTAATACAGAAAACAGCCGTACCTCTTGAGTTTCCAGATCCTATATTGCTGAACCATTTTGCCCCATTTCGTATTATAAGTGGTATGTATGATAATGTCTTGACATTGTTAATATTTGTAGGATGACCCCAAAGACCATCTGATGCAGGATATGGAGGGCGTGGGCGGGGATTGCCCCTCTTTCCCATTACAGATGCCATTAATGCAGTTTCCTCGCCACATACAAAAGCCCCTGCCCCTTGATTCAACTGTATATCAAAATCAATGTCGGAACCGAATATCTTTGATCCAAGAAATCCCTTTTCCCTTGCCTGAGCAATCGCAATCTCAAGCCTGTGAATAGCGAGGGGATACTCTGCACGGATGTAAATAAATCCCTTTGATGCCCCAATAGCAAATGCTGCGATAATCATGCCTTCAATAATACTATGAGGGGTAGATTCAAGAATAACGCGATCCATAAATGCACCTGGGTCACCTTCGTCAGCATTGCATATGATATATTTCTGGGAAGAATTCTCTCCGCTACTGCGCCTGGCGAAATCCCACTTCATCCCGGTAAGAAATCCTGCCCCTCCCCTTCCACGCAATTGAGAAGATTTTATATCCTCTATTATTTCTTCAGGACTCATGGCAAGAATTGCCTGTCGGGCCGTCCGATATCCTCCAATAGAAATGTATTCATCAATGCTCTCTGGGTTAATGTATCCACAATGGGTGGTAATTATCTTTTGCTGCTTATTATAAAAGGGGATTTCCGTCAATTTAGGTATAGCAACGCCCGTGTTAGGATCATGATAATGAAGCCTTTCAACCGGAACATCATTTTTCAGGTGAGAATCAACAATCTCACTCACATCACTTGATTTTAAAAGACAGTAGAGTATTTCATCAGGCTTTACTATCACGGTGGGCCCTATTTGGCAGAAACCATGACATCCTGTTAGTTTTGCCTCTACATCCAGCCCTTGCTCTGAAATTTCTCGTTCAAACTCTCTGTGTATTTGCAGTGAGCCCGCGGACACACACCCAGTGCCCTGGCAGATAAGTAATGTTCTCTTAGCGGTCATTTTCCGTTATCTCCTGTTGTTTCATTGCTCTCTTTCATTAAATCCTCATGGATAGCCTTTGCCGCCCTTCTCCCTGCTCCCATAGCTGATATAACCGTTGCTGCCCCTGTAACTATATCTCCACCGGAATAAACAAATTGCCTGCTTGTTCTTCCCCAATCATCAGTCACAATATAGCCCCACTTGTTTATCTTTATATCGGGCGTGGTTTTTGTTATCAGTGGATTAGCCTGCCCGCCTATGCTCACTAACACCTGATCGCAATCAAATTCAAAAAATGAATCTTCCACTGGAACAGGGCGTTGTCTCCCAGATTCATCAGGTTCTCCTAATTGATAGTTCTGGCACTTCATTCCGGTAACCCATCCATCTTTATTGCCGTATATTTCGACAGGGTTTGACAGCAACCTGAACTCTATTTTCTCTTCTTTTGCATGATGAACCTCTGCGGCCCTTGCCGGCATTTGTTCCATTGACCTTCTATATACAATGGTAGTCTTTTCAGCACCCAATCTAATAGCCGTTCTTGCTGAATCCATTGCCACATTGCCCCCACCAAGTACAGCAACCTTCTTCCCTATTATCATAGGCGTTTGATATTTTGGGAATAAATACGATTTCATGAGATTACTCCGCGTAAGATACTCATTTGCGGAAAAAACACCGTTTAGATTCATTCCAGGTATATCTAAAAATATTGGGAGCCCGGCTCCAACCCCTATATATACCGCATCAAAACCTAATCCCTTAAAAAGTTCATCAATCTTATACAGGCGGCCTATAACGCTATTATAATGTATGGTAACACCCAAATTTTCCAGTGCCTTAATCTCTGACTCTACAATTCTTTTTGGAAGCCTGAACTCGGGTATTCCATAGACCAGCACCCCCCCTCCCCGGTGAAATGCCTCATATATTGTAACCTCATATCCAAGCTTTATAAGATCCCCTGCAACAGTCAAACCAGAGGGGCCTGACCCTATTACAGCAACCTTAAACCCATTTTTTTTGGGGACCTCTGAAAGTTCAATAAGGTTGTTTTCCCTTTCATAATCGGCGACAAACCGCTCCAGATTCCCGATGGCAACAGCCTGGGTATTGTCCTTTTTTCCCCTGATACATTGTCCCTCGCATTGTGTTTCCTGCGGGCAAACCCTCCCGCATACGGCAGGCAGCACGTTCTTTGTCTTGATCACCCTTGCTGCCTCAACAAATTTTTCCTCTGCAATCAAGGCAATAAACTCAGGGATAGGAACCTCAACAGGGCAACCAGATACACATGTTCTTTTTTTGCAGTTCAAACAACGCTTTGCCTCATTTACCGCCTCCTCTGGTGTATAACCATAAGGTACCTCTTCAAAATTACGATTTCTAAGATCAGGTGGTTGTTCACCCATCCTGTTTCGTTCAATAGCCATTCGCTCTTTTGCAGTCAAGCCCATCTATTTTAACCTCTTTCAAGTTCCTGCTTAAATTTCTTTTCAGCCATACATTCATGGGAATAAGACTGATAGACGCCTGTCTCTTGCTCTGCGTAAGCGGCCTTACGGCTATGCAACTCATTCCAGTCAACCTCATGACCATCAAACTCCGGCCCATCAACACAGGCAAATTTAATCTGCCCTCCTACGCTTACCCTGCAGGCCCCACACATTCCCGTTCCATCAAGCATTATAGAATTCAAAGCCACCTTGGTTGGAATGCTATTTGATCTTGTTGCCTCGGAGCATCTTTCTAACATTTGTGTACATCCCATGAAAAAGGCCTGGTCAATTTTCTGTCCTTGCTCAAGCATCTCATAAACAACATCTTCAACCTTACCTTTTGTGCCCTTTGATCCATCACTTGTGGCATAGAGCAGTTTGTCACTAACCTCCATGAGTGCCTTTTCATTGTAAAACATATCCTTATACCGGGCCTCAATTATAGAAATTACCTTGTTACCGGCCTCTTTACATGCCTTTGCTATAGGATAAATTCCGCCAATTCCATAACACCCGCCTCCTAAAACAACAGTTCCGTAATTTTTAATCTCAGAAGGAACGCCTAACGGCCCCGTTACGGCAAACAGCGAATCTCCGACTTTCATACGGGCCAATTCCAATGTAGATATACCAACTTCTAATACATAAAGGACAATAGTGCCTGCCGCTGCATCCCAATCAGACACAGTAACAGGTATCCTTTCGCTGTATTCAGCTCCCATGATAATAACAAACTGTCCTGCCCTAACTGCTCGTGCTATGCCCGGTGCCTTAACTACTATTTTATGGACATTGAATACCTCGGACTTTTCTACTATCTCAAACATTACTATCCTCCTAAAAAAGAACCTCTTTATTACCCTTTAAACGATGTTCAATATACTTCCTGAGGTCAGGGACAAAATCAGCAATAGGAAAACCCCTGTATAAAAGAGAGTCTTTTGGAACCATCGGCACTGCTGCAATAACCCATGGATGCATCAATATAAGGTTTTGAATATTTCTGAAATTATTAATTTTAAAACTCCGATCCCCTAATTCATTCCCTATTTTGAGAATTATTTCCCAGTCAGGGATTGCATTCCCTGGAGGTTTAGCAGCCTTTGAAACAATTTTTCTACGATTTTCAGCGCACGTCTTTGTGCCATCCATCTCTGTAAATACCGTGGTTGGCAAAATCATACATGACTTTTCTGATGAAGAAAGCTTGGACGGAAAAATATCCTGCACAATAATACGCTCAAGACTGTTAAAATTACTTAGTATCTCATCCGTTAAACTGTTAGCCTCTAATGTAAAAAGGAGTTTTATATCCCTTAGTATTTCATCAGACTTTTCTATGGTTGAAAATGTAAGCCTGTCATTCACTATGTAAAATATATTTGAGTCAGCATACACACGGGCAAACTCATGAAACGCATAAACAGATTCATCTGTTGTATGGCTTGAGGAAAGCAATGCTATTTCAGATGGGTTATATTTAGATACGATATCTGATACGTTTTTTACAGCAGTGTCCCAATCGGTATAAACAAACCTGCCATCTTCACGACGCATTGCAGGATACTTTAATCTCTCAGGGCTGTTAAAAAGTGCCGGAAAGCAGCATCTGCCCTTTACACAATACTCCCTTTTCCCGGCGCTCATATCTCTCACAGGATGTGCCCCCATCACCTTATCCCACTTGGTGTCAACCACAAGCTCGCAACCGCGCTCACACAGAATACAGGTTACGGGTGTTTCCGTGTCTGGGTAACCATACCATTTGGAACCACGAACGCTTAATGCTCCGGTGGGGCAAACATCGACACAATGCATGCAAAAACGACAATCGCCATCTACATGAAGCTTTTCAAAAGAGGTGCCGACCTTTGTATCATGGCCTCTTTGAACAAACGAAATAGCACTAGTTCCAAGATTTTCCTGGCATACCTGAATACACCTTCCGCAAAGAATGCACAAATTATAGTCTCTGTCCATAAAAGGATCATCCCGCTCAAGTGGGAATCCTTTATACAAAATTGGGTATCTGATATCTTTTAGCCCTAAATACTCGACTAATTGCCTTAACTCACAGGTATCCCTGTTTGGACACATATTGCACCCTGTAACCCTCCCTGTCTTAGATGAAGGTGCATTAAATTTTTCACAGGTTTCTCTTGTTGGGCAGACTAAACAAGCGGATGGGTGTTCAGAAAGAATTAATTCCAGTATACCCCTTCTCAGTTTTTCTATTTCAGGTGAATTCGTAATAACAACCATACCCTTTTCAGCAGGTGTAGTGCACGAAGTAGCGTAACCTCTCATACCCTCTACCTTTACAAGACAAAGCCGGCATGAGCCGGTAGAAGGCAAATCAGCTCTTGCGCATAAGGTAGGAATATAAATACCCGACCTCCTTGCCACATCAAGGATTGTTTCACCTGAGGTAAAGGAAACGTTTTTCCCATTTATTGTCATAACTTCATGTGTTGATTCATTTCTTTTAGCTAATTTATCCATAGCTGTTATCCATTTGTTAACCGTTCAGATTGTCTGGCTATACAGGTTAAAACTTTCTCCAACAATTAAACATTAACGTTGTGCGTAATAGTTTTTCCAGATAGTATCTCTTTACATTATTTAATGAGATAATGTTCAAAGCCCTCACATAAAAATGGTATAGAACTATAGCTTGGGCTCTTCTCTATATATTTTATCAATATTTCTTAACAGCTTTGCAGGATTCATTTTTCCATAAACTTCATCATCAATAGTTACAGCAGGGGCTAAGGCGCAACAACCTAAGCACGCAACCCTTTCAATGCTAAATATACCATCTTCGGTAGTTTGCCCTGGCCCGATATTCAACCTTGCTTGGGCTGTTTCCAATAACACGGAGCCTCCTGCAACAAAACATGCTGTACCAGAGCATATTCTTATGTGGTGTTTTCCAGGTTTTTCAAATTTAAATTGTTTATAGAATGACGCTGTTCCAAATATCTCATGTTCACTTAAGCCTAGTTCCCGGGCTATTAGCCCAATTGTTTCATAAGATAGATATCCTGCATAAGAATGGACTGCCTGCAACATACCTATTAAACTACTTGTATCCCTGTTGTACTGTTCAATCACGGCAAGAACTATCTCATGTAGACGTTCCGGCTCTGATAGGCCATCCAAAGAGGACTTTGCCTCTGTATGTCTCTTCTCATCTATCGCGTCTGAAAGGCTTTTAATAATCTTATCATCAATAGTTGGAAAGGAAATCTGGCCAGCCTTTGCCAGTCTTCCAAACCTTTCAACTATACTAATTTCTTCAGATTCCTTCCGTTTAATTGCCTCTTCAACTGTCTTTATTATCTCATCTGGTGTAAAAGGTTTGGCAACGTAGTCCATTGCCCCCCGCTTCATTGCCTCAGTCGCTCTTCCAATGCTTGGATACCCACTTATCATTACGACAGCAGAACCAGGTGATGTAACATCAAGCCTTTTTACCACATCCATACCATCAAGTTCCGGCATCATCCAGTCAGTGAGAATCACGTCAAAATAGGTATCTAATACAAGGCTCAAACCCTCTTCAGGGTTTGGCGTTATAACAACATCGAACCCTTCTGATTCAAATATACGCCGGCATGACGAAAGAACTGTCTGATCGTCATCAATTACAAGCATTTTTCGCGCCATGAGCTCAACTTCCTCCTTAATCTAATTTCACGCTTTTCTTTCCACCCCCTACCAAATTTCCGCACTCCTTCTTATGTCAAGCCATCTTC
>JAGYMO010000248.1 GCA_018400255.1 Deltaproteobacteria bacterium | reverse complement strand
GGTTCTACAAAGTTTCCTGTGGGTTTAGTAGTTTTGCATCAAACACAATAAAATATGTTAGAAGATTTTTTTAATTCCTTATTATCATTTCCCAGCTATTGGGTTGTAGAGAAAATAGAACACAATTCTATAACAGATGAAGTGTTTATTTATGTCAAGTTTAACACAAAGAATTATAAAGAAAAGCATCAGGAATCATATTATGGAATACATGATTACAACCCTTACCGTACATGGCGCCATTTAGATATTCTCCAATACAAGACATTTATTAAGGCGAGGTTACCAAGGATAAAGGATGCAAAAGGAGGCATAAATACATTAGAACCCCCATGGGGACAATTAAGCGATCGCCATACCTATCTCTTTGAGAGAAGAGTTATCGACACTCTGTTAGCCACTAGAAACCAAACAAAGACAAGCAGTTTGTTGCAGTGTTGTTTTAGCCTGGTCAATCGGATAATACACCAATCTACGCAAAGAGGGCTGGGGCGGAGGGATAAAAATGCAATCTACGGACAATTGAGCATTGATGAAAAATCCTTTAAAAAAGGGCATAATTATGTTACTGTATTAAGCGATCCAGTGACAGGCCATGTAATCGATGTATCGGAGGGGAGAACAAAAGCATCTTGTAAAGAATTAATAAACAATAACCTGAATGCTGAACAAAAAGAAAATGTAGAGCAAGTCTCTATGGATATGTGGGAGGCTTACATAAATACGATCAAAGAAATATTGCCCAAAAGCAAAATTGTACATGATAGGTTTCATCTGGTTCAATATTTGAACAAGGCAGTTGACTTGGTTAGGCGCAGGGAAGTGAAGACATATGAGAAACTTAAGAACAGTAGGTATGCCCTCCTAAAAAATCGATTTAACCTAACAATGAAACAACACTTTAAATTTGAAGATGTCTTGAACCTAAACACTAAGGTCAGCCTAGCATGGAGGTTGAAAGAAAGCTTTAAGAGCTTATTTAACAGCCCCAGTTATTATGAAGCCCACAGCCGGTTTGTTGACTGGCTATCTTTCTGTAATTGGGAAAAAATACCTGAAATTTCAAAGGTCGCAAAAATGTTCGCCAATCATGTTGTTGGTGTTTGCAATGCCTTAGTTGAAAACCTTTCCAATGCGATGGCTGAAAGGTTAAATGGTAAAATACAAGAAATAAAAACTATCGGAAGGGGATATAGAAGCTTTCTAAATTTCAGAAGTGCAATCCTATTCTTTAACGGTGGTTTAAACCTATACCCACAACAAATCTTGTAGAACCAAAATATAGATATCATGCTCATGGTTTTGAGCCGTAGAGTTGTACGAACCGCAAGTTATAATTGCGCCATTGCCGGTTGCAGCTTTTACCGTAAAAACCTGGTAATTTATATCAACAACACTGTAACATTTGTGACTGAGGAATAATTAAATCTTTCAGCTATGATTAGAAAAGGCCTTCTCTTTTTTTCTTTTTTATTAATTATGCCATCATAATATTTGCTCTTGAATAATTTTTTTTGAGTTACTTTTACCTTGAAAAAATGAAAAAGAAAACAGCTTTAATTATTTCCTTGTTCCTGATTTGGGGGGGTGTTTTGGCAAATACCGACAGCCTGCGCCGACAGCTTACGACCGTCAGTCATGACAGCTTGCGTGTAAAAACGCTGTTCGCTCTGGGCAATGCTTTCATCGACGGCCCTTCGGATTCGCTGTTGTATTATTATTTCCGGTCGCTTGACCTCATTACCGAAAACCTGGGAAAATATCCGGAACAAAATGCTGAATATTTGTCCTTTAAGAGGTTAGAGTTACGTGCCCGCCTGGAATTGGGCATCGAATATTTTTTCATAAGTGAATACGATAAAGCCCTGGATTATTACTTTGATGCGGCAGAAGTGGCAAAAGAGCTGAACGACTGCAGCCACCTTTCCGAATGTTATGGCGAGATCGGTATTCTGTATAAAAATCAGGGCAGATACGACACAGCCCTGATTTACCAGCAAAAAGCCCTCGAAATTGCCCTCACACTTGATGAGCCTGACTGGGTGGCCATCTGTAACAACAACATCGGCAATATCTATAAAGCCAAAGGTTTTTATTCCATCGCCACTGACTACTATCTCAAGGCTCTCCGAACCTTCGAGGAAATGAATCAGCCGCGGCGGGTATCCACTTGCATGCACAGTGTGGGCACCTTGTTTTTTGAGCAACAAAACTACCGGAAAGCCATGGAATACTATGAGCGGGCTTTGGCCATTGCCCTCCAAACCGGCGACCGAATTCGCGAACTCAACCTAAAAATGGCCATAGGAAATACTTTGGCTGTGACGGGGCAATCCAATGCGGCAAAAAAGAACTATTTTGAAGTTCTGCAAATTTTCGATTCAACCGGCTATCAGCACGGCCTCGACGATTGCTACAAATTAATGGGCATCGTTTTACTTGAGGAGCAAAACACCGATAGCGCCGGAATGTATTTTGAAAAAGCCCTTAAAATTTCGCGCATTGAAAACGACCTTACCAACATGGCTGAAATATTCGGGAAACAGGGAATAGTTTACATGAAGCAGGGTAAATATAATTTGGCAAAGGCAGTTTTGGGTAAAAGCGATTCCCTTGCAATGAAGCTGGGTGCCCCGGCAATGGTGATGGAGGCAAGTAATAATTTGTACCGCTTGCATCTTTCCATGGGAAATTCAGAAGATGCGCTGGAACATTATGTGAGGTATGCAACAATGAAAGATAGCCTTTTTAAGGATGCCCAATACCGCACAATTACTGAAATGGAAATAAAATACGAAACCGTAAAAAGTGAAAAAGACATTGCAGTGCTAAGGCAAAAAACAAAGGTTCAGGAACTCATCATCAGTCGGCGCAACCGGCTGCTTTGGTCGGCAGCAGCAATCCTTATTTTTGTAATCGCAGGGGGATATTTTTATTACCAAAACCGACGACTCAAAGCTGTGCAGCAAGCTTCGGAACT
>JAGYMO010000247.1 GCA_018400255.1 Deltaproteobacteria bacterium | reverse complement strand
AGGTCTGGCAAAAATTTTCCGATCAACCTATCGAAAATTGTGATAAATGTGGGGGGCCCTTAAAAAAAATTATTTCACAAAATACATTTCACTTAAAAGGCTCTGGTTGGTATGTAACTGACTATGCATCAAAATCATCAAACAGCCAGCCACTTAAAAATAATAAAGTAGAGAAAACAAAGGAAGCAAAAAAGGAAACAAACAAAAACACACCAAAAAAATCCTCGGAGGCTAAGCAATAGCAAATCTTTTGGGAACATGATATAAATATCGAAATTAAGAAAACAGAACAGTATGCATCGAGATGAAACATATATACAGTGGGAGTACACAGGATAAATTAATAAACAGGCTCGAAAAAAAGGAAAAAAGAGAGTCTTTAAGAAGAGATCGCTTTTTTAAGGTAAAGCTATCAGAAATTCACAACAAGCTATTTCAATCCCTGCTCTTCAATAAGATAGTTGAAACAGATAATTCGCAAGCAATCTCAGACCTTCTAATGCAAGGTCTTAATAAGGCCTACAAAACAAGCGAGTTTGATTTCAAATACTTTGTAGCCCCCATAAGAACCCTTGTACCACGGCCCAATCCATACGCCCTTTATTTAACACAATATATACTAGAGGTAATGATAAATGATCCAAATGTGATAGACATTTACGGAACCGACCTCGAAATTTATAAACAAATAGATAAGATTATTACACAAATCAATGAGAGATTTGAGCAGGTTGAAGGAGAAATTATCAATCAACTATCTCACAACAAAAGTCTTATACCTGGTTCACGAGATTATGATATAGCCCTCGAGCAACTCTTTCAAAAAAGAATGGGCCCGTCCTGATCGCCGGCAACGTAATCCCACCCCGAAATTCTCTTCATCTTTAATCCTGACTTTCCGGGTTTAGCTCCATCATCGGTTCCCCAGGGTGTTTTATTTCAAAAATTGTTTCCTTTAGCGTCTGCAAATCTTCGACTAAGCAAACCTTTACCTCCGGGTATTCATCACTCATTATCTTTTGTGTTTTCTTTCCAGGTCCAAAGATAATTATTCTCTCAGCGTTGTATTCCTCAACAATTTTTTTTATTGTTTGAGACCATAAAACAGGATGGTCCATTTGGTTTATTAATTCTTTCTTTATATCATTCCCCTTTTTAATTATTAATGGGTCGATACTATCTCTTGCCAGGGTATTTGCTATAATAGGTACACTGGAATCTTTGAAAGAAAAATCTTGTTCTTCAATATAATTGCGTAAATTTTCATTAGCCTCCTTCATGAGAGGCGTATGCCAGGGACCAAGGACAGGCAGGTCAACAAGGCGAAGCCCTGATTCCTTAAGTAATTGCGCAACGGCACTAATATTTTTTCTCTTACCCCCGAATACATTCTGTCTTGATGAATTGTAGAGGGCTACATGAAGGACCTCCATTCCACCATAGTTTGTAATATTAATTACATCTTCCTGGGTAAATGCCCTCTCCTTGTTTATAACGGCAACCAAACCACCGTCTATATCCTTTGCGCAATTCTCCATAATACGCTGCCGTTGATCCACCAGCCTCAAACCGGTATCGTAATTTATGCAATCCGCTGCTGTCAGGGCTGTATATTCACCAAAGCTATGTCCTGCAATTACTTCCGGATGAAGGCTTAGCTCCTCATCTTCCAGGCTTTCTTGAAAAACACAATAGGCAGCCCATGAGGTAATATAGGTTGCAATCTGAACATGTTTATCAAGATGCGTTTTAAGCCTAACACGGTTAGCCAGCCTGTCTTGCATATTGCCAAAGATTATCTTTTCAAATTCCTTATCCAACAGCCTATTTGCCCGATAGAATAAGAATGATGCTATCTCAAAATTATCGTATAATTCATTACCCATTCCCAAGTATTGAGAACCCTGCCCCGGAAAAATATAAGCAGTTTTAGACTGCATGATTATTACCTCCTTTTATTGTATACTTTATGGATGTACTGGAAAAACAGCTAATGGTGATGATGTAAAATATATCACAAGGTTATATCTGGCCGTAAAAACTTAAAGGACTACCCTCGATATTCAATAAATATTTTTTTATATCTATGCCAGAGCCAAAGCCGCCTATGCCTCTTGAGGATACTACCCTGTGGCAAGGTATAACGATCAGCAGTTGATTACGATGTAA
>JAGYMO010000246.1 GCA_018400255.1 Deltaproteobacteria bacterium | reverse complement strand
CTGATGACGGCGTCTCCAAGGAATTCTAAGCGTTGATTATCAGATAACCAGTCCTCTCCCTTTTCATAAACATATGATGGGTGTCTTAGGGCCTGGTATAATAAATCCTCTTTATTGAAAGAGTAATCAAGCAAACGGGTTAGGCTGCCTAAATCATGTAAAATTTCCTTGTTTGTCATACATTGCCTTGTAACAAAAATTATTGTAAAAACGAAAAAACGTGTTTCCGTATAGCAAGCTAACTACATTTTTTATATAACAAAAATTGTATTATGCTTTTCATTTTTTACTATCATCTAACTTTTGTATGGTACCAAAATTGCCATTTTAAGGTTTTAATTGTCAATAATTTAATTTATAAAAGATGTAAAAGGGAGGGTATCATGCTTCAAACCATAACAATCAACACAAGAGAGCATTCAGAGATGATAGATATTACCTCTTTGATAGACCAAGAGGTAAGCAAGTCTGGTATAAAAGATGGAATTTGTCTGCTTTTTGTCCCACACACTACAGCAGGGATCACAATCAATGAGAGTGCCGATCCGAGCGTAAGGTTAGACATGCAGACAGTTCTTGGCAAACTTGTACCGTGGAAGGACTCCTATAGACATTTAGAGGGAAATTCTGCTGCCCACATTAAGAGTAGTATAATAGGAAGTTCCGTAATGGCAATTATTGAGTCAGGGCGTCTTAAATTGGGAACATGGCAGGGAATTTTCTTTTGTGAATTTGACGGCCCTCGCTCAAGAAGATTGCACATGAAGCTCCAATAAGAAATTTGATACTATTCTGTATGGCCCTTTTCTGACAGGATAACAGGATGAGCTGGTTTAATTGGCTCTAAAGCTTATACTCAAATTCTATGCTTAAGGGTTTGACCTATAAAAAATGCCGTGTTCACAAAAAATCTGAATACGGCATTTTTTGATTTTTTACTATAGGTAAAAAAACGAGCCTATACGTGAAATTTTACTTTTTATGGCAGTCATTGCATGTTGTGGGTCCAGTAGCCTCATTTTTCTTTTTCAAATCACTGTGGCAGCCCCTGCAATTAGCATGAATTGCTGTGTAATGGAATCTTTTTAAATTTTCTTCCTTGCTGACCTTTACACCGGAAGGTTTTTTAGCCTCGCTATGGCAGCTATCACATTTTTTGACCTCATCACCCTCTTTCCAGACATTTTTTCCATCCTCAAATACATGATGGCATTCGGTGCATGCGATTTTTTTATCTACAGCATGTTTTTTATGGGGAAAGACAACAATGCTCCTTGTATGTTTGGGATATACCTTAGATTCCATTTTTATTGTATCCGGCACATCAGCAGCCATAACGGCGCTTACAGGAAGATATAGTATGCCGCCCACTATCACTACTATTGCGAGAATCAGATATTTTTTTCTCATCTTTCTTACCCCCTTTCACGAAAATATCGATTATTTCATCATTTAAAACATCATTAAATTTTAATATACTTGTTTATAGGTTAACAGCCTTTAACAGATCTTGTCAAGCCCTAATTTCACCCCTCCTTCCTGTAACATATAAGACCACACCTCA
>JAGYMO010000245.1 GCA_018400255.1 Deltaproteobacteria bacterium | reverse complement strand
GCGGCAATATGTTGATTGACCACTCTTTGCCCCTCTCTATATTTTAGATAGTGATATTCATATTTCCTGTTTTTATAATGCTTTCCTCTTATACTTAATGATCCCTTTGGAAGAGCAGACATCGCCTTATGAATACCAATATAGGCTTCTTCGCAACGCTTTAATTCGTCCTTAAGCATCCCACTTACTACAGCATCTTTTTCCACTACATCCATATTGCTATTATGTATTTTGTGGTGGAAAATTGCAACCTTTTTTTCTTTTCTCATAGGTTTGTCATTATAATGTATGATATAGGTTTAATGGTTCAAGTCCTGCTGGAGGTTGCCTGCTCTGCCTTCCGTAAATGACTTATTATTTCTGAGGCCTTATGTTTTGCTTCTTGAAAATTTTTTACAATCTATATAGTATAGATTTGTTTTCTGTTTACCTTTTAAAAAGGCCTGTAATTTTTTAAGGAATAACATGATTGATATACAAAATAAATTTTTGCAGGAACATGTCCTTGATAATAAATTATTAAGGCTGTTTTATATCTTTATCTGGAGGAGATAATCATGAGGATCTCATATGCTCTATCCTGTATTTTGATTTTGGCATTGATTATTTTTTCATCCTGTTCAGGTGAGGAAGAAGCGCCCAAACCTGTACAAAGAATCCCAATTAAAATCGTTAGGCCCATGCCAATTCCCCCGCCTGAGAAGCAGGTATCTTCACCAGAGGTGGAAGGGGAAAAAGGCGAGCAACCCCAAACAGAGGCGAAAGATGAAAGTATCCTGACAGCCAAAGAAATGCCTGCAGATAAACCAAAAGAGGCTCTTGTAAGTAGTCCGGAGGCAAAGACACAGGATGAAGCAAGTAAAATAACCAGGACTGAAGATAAGGGGCAGGGGGAAAAGGCACTTGCAGAGACCGGGCAAGGTGAGGTGATAAAGGAAGCTTCAAAGAAAAGTGAGGCAGCATATTATAAGGTGGAGAAGGGAGAAGGTCTCTTGAGTATAGCAGCAAAGAAGGAGGTATATGGAGACCCCCTGAAGTGGCCCATACTCTATCGTTACAATATGGATGTGCTAGGATCAGTAAAGGTTGAAAATTTTTCACCCACTATGGCGCTTCCCGAGGGTATGCCCCTGCATGTCATCTCGCTTAAAGAATCAAGGGAACGCCAAAAAAAGCTTACGCTCGGTAACTGGGTAGTAAATGTTTTGTCCGTTAGTGAAGATAAGGCAGAGGAACTTAATTCTGCTGCGCTTAAACTCTTGAAAGGCGGATATAGTCCTTATATCACAAGGGCAAAAATAAAAGATAAATACTGGCTAAGACTCAGAATAGGTTTCTTTAAAGATAAAGCAGGTGCGAGCAAAGACACAGAAAAACTAAAGTGTTTGTTAGGCTTTAGCAATTTCTGGATAACCGAGGCAGATAAAGCAGAGATAGAGCAGTTTAGCTGATGCTAAAGATTTAAGAAATGAACACAGATAAAAAAGCAAGATAGATGCTATACAGCCCGGTATTTATTTTAATGTCCCTTGTCAACCTACTTACGGTGTCCAGCTTTGGGATGTACTTCCTATTTCCCCTTTTTATATCCGACCACAATGGCACCAAATCAGATATAGGCATCATGATGGGTATCTTTACCCTTTCCGCTGTAATCTTTCGGCCCTGGATCTCGGATATGATAGACAGGATTGGTAGAAAGCGAAGCTATACGCTGGGAAGTGTCACTATGAGTGTCTTCCCTTTTTTTTATCTTTTATTTCAGGGTGACGTATCAAACTTTTATTTTAAACTTGTTTTAATACGTATCCTTCATGGGATAGGCTTTGCCATATGTTTTACAGCCGCCTTCACCTATATAGCAGATATAATTCCAAAGGAAAGATTAAATGAGGGAATCGGTATATTTGGTCTCTTCGGTATAATAGGTCTCGCAGTTGGTCCGGCAATCGGTGAGCTGGCTATAAACAGCAATGGATTTCCCGGCTTTTTTCTTCTCTCGGCAGCAGTAGCTTGCCTCGGTCTGATCGTTCAAATTTTTCTCCCCGAACCCTACAAATATGTTGCCAATAGCGAATCCCAATCATTTTTCTCGATATTTAAAAAGAAAAAATTTTCGCTTATTGGAATTTTGTCCTTCATATTCGGATTTAGCTTGGCGGCATCCGGCAGCTTCATCGCCCCTTTTGCCAAAGAAATGAATATTGCATTTGTCTCTCTTTATTATATATGCTACTCTGCTACAGCAGTGCTTACGAGGGTTATTGCTGGAAAACTCGCGGACAGGATCGGTGAAAAAAGGCTTATTCCCTGCGCCCTCATCCTTACTGGAATCAGCCTTATTATCTTAGTGCTTCTTAAGGGAAATTTTATATTAATAATCTCCGGTATCATGTCAGGCTGTGGACATGGCTTTCTGTTCCCATGCCTTAACTCTTTGGCTATACGTGGGGAGTCTATAAATATACGTGGAAAGATTAATGGGGTCTTCACCGGTGGATTAGACGCTGGGACACTCGTAGGAGCGATTACTTTAGGCTATATTGCCGACTGGTTAGGCTTTCAATATTTATTCCTTGTTGCTGGAATCTTGGTTTTCTTTGGCCTACCTGTTATAAAAAATATAAAAGTATAGCTAATAAAAATCTAGCTTAATAAACCTTGTGGTTTCGGCTAAAAGTTGGGCCAAGGATACGCTCCTTGGCTGAGAAATTTTAAATACCCATGAAAATGAATAGCACCAATTTATCAATCATAACCTTCACATAAGGAGTCAGTAATGCAACATGCAATGACCCAGGATTTGTTTAATGGTGCAGACTATTTTATTGATCGAAATATTCGTCAAGGGCGAGGCCATAAAATTGCAATTTATACGGAGCATCGTAATTATTCATACAATGACGTCCAAAAAATGGTAAATAAAACAGCCAATGCATTGCGCGAGAGAGGTGTCAGGATAGAAGACCGGGTAATGATGCTGATGCTTGATATACCGCAATTTTACGCTATTTTCTGGGGGTCCGTCAGAATTGGAGCTGTTCCAATACCAGTAAACACTATGCTTACCCCTGATGATTATGAATTTTATCTAAATGACAGTCGGGCCCGTCTCCTTGCTATATCTGAAGAATTGCTGCCTTTAGTTAATGAAATAAAGGGTGATTTACCATACCTACGTGATATTATTGTAATATCAGAGATTGAAGGCGCGCGAATACCATTCAGGCAAAAATACAAGAGCGCACCTGCCACCGCTAAGATCGCAGCTACCAGCCGTGATGATATTGGATTTTGGCTTTACAGCTCAGGCTCTACCGGAACTCCAAAAGGGGCAATTCACTCTCAATACGATATGGTAGTAGCATCAAAGAGCTATGCGGAAGGCGTATTAGGGCTCAGAGAAAATGATATATGCCTTTCGGCTGCGAGGTTGTTCTTCGGCTATGGATTAGGAAATGGGATGTACTTCCCACTCTATGCCGGATGTTCCGCTGTACTTAGCCCCCATAGACCAACTCCAGAGGTTATGTTCCGCTATCTGGAAAAATTTCGACCGACAGTCTTTTTTGGTATCCCTACCCTTTATGGCCAAATGTTAGAACATCAATCCCTTATGGACAGCAAAAACAAAATCGATCAAGATCCTAACGCTGGACATGCATTCTCCTCTGTGCGTCTTTGTATTTCCGCAGGCGAGGCATTACCGCCGGCAATCTTTCACAAGTGGAAAAACCGTTATGGCCTTGAGATATTAGATGGGATGGGATCAACAGAAATGCTCCATATCTTTCTCTCTAATAGGCCAGGGGAGACCAGGCCTGGTTCTACCGGGAAACCTGTCCCCGGGTATGAATTAAAATTGGTGGATGATCAGGGTGTCGAAGTAGCCAGGGGAGAGATAGGCACTTTAATGGTCAAAGGGAAGAGTGCAGCCCAGTTTTACTGGAGAAAACGCGAAAAATCCCGCCAAACCATGTTAGGAGAATGGATAAATACCGGCGATAAATACTATGTAGATGAAGATAATTTTTACTGGTGTGCAGGCAGGCAAGACGATATGTTAAAGGTAGGTGGAATATGGGTCTCTCCATTGGATGTCGAGAACTGTCTAAGAGAACACCCGGCAGTGTTAGAGAATGCGGTTATTGGCTTTGCAGATGAAAAAGGTCTGGTCAAACCAAAGGCCTTTGTTGTTCTCCGGCAAGGATATGATGCCTCCAAGGAAATGGAAGAGGAACTAAAAAAATGGGCCCTGGAAAAGATGGCAAAATATAAATATCCACGATGGATCGAATTTGTCGAAGCCCTGCCCAAAAGCGCTACTGGAAAGATTCAAAGATTTAAACTGCGGCAGGAACCCGTGAATAAATCATAATTGGTGTGGAGGTTTTATGGTAGAGGTAGTATTTTTAGGCGTTGGTGAGGCATTTGACGAAAACAATTACAATACCTCATTGTTAGCCACATTTTCTCAAGAGTCTGCCTCTACCGTACTTATGCTTGACTGTGGTTTTACTGCACCCATGGGGTTTTGGAAACAGGGCTTAGAGGTTGACGCCCTTGATGGCATATGGGTTTCTCATTTTCATGGTGACCATTTTCTGGGCTTACCTGCCATACTGGTTAGATTTCTAGAAGAGGGAAGAAAAAAGGCGCTAACAATTTTAGGTCAAAAAGGGATAAAGGACCTCATACTAAACTCACTTGATATTGCCTATCCAAATTTTTATAAAAAATTGCAATTTCAGTTGGTTTTTTCCGAGATAGAGCCTAACAAAGATTATGATATCTTCGGATTAAACCTAAAAAGCGCAGAGAGCGCACACTCACAGAGAAACCTTGCCCTAAGAATAGATTTCCCTGGGAAATCAATTTATTATAGCGGAGATGGAAGCCCTACACGTGAAAGCCTGACGCTGGCTAAGGGCAGTGATCTTATAGTTCAGGAAACATTCAGCATAGAAGCCGAAATCTTTGGACATGGGACTGTCTTAGGTGCAATAAAAATGGCTCATGAGGGTAAATCAGCTCACCTGGCACTGGTTCATATCCAAAGAAAAACCCGAGAAAAAGTATTTAACAGCATGGAGTATTTAAGGAAATTAGCGGGGCCACTAAATTTAATTCTACCAGAGCCTAATGACAGGATAGCACTTTAAATATGGAATAATCTTGATAAGGCCTTTACCTAAAAACTTGATAAACAAAATCAAATAAAAAGGTGCGTATTATGAAAGAGGCTATGCTTTATGAAAAACTCACAGACAGCAGGGTAAAATGTAACCTTTGCAATCATAGGTGCATAATCAAAGATGGAGATTACGGAATTTGCGGGGTAAGACAAAACAGGGGTGGATCACTGTACAGTCTTGTCTATGATAAAATTATAGCAACCCATGTAGACCCTATTGAAAAAAAACCCCTGTTTCAATTCTATCCCGGATCAACAGCCTATTCCATGGCCACTGTTGGTTGCAATTTTATCTGCAAGCATTGTCAAAATTCTGATATCTCTCAATCTCCGAGAGAAGATAAAGGGCATATACTTGGCAGGGAAATGAGCCCTGAAGAAATTGTTAGAGAGGCAGAAAATAGCGATTGCCAATCTATTGCCTACACGTACACTGAGCCAACCATATTTTTCGAACTCGCCTATGATACTGCAAAATTGGCGCAAGGCCGGGGCATTAACAATGTATTCGTAAGCAATGGATTTATGACACCAGAGGCCTTAAAGGAAATTTCCCCATTTTTAGATGCAATTAATATTGATTTAAAGGGCTTTACAAACAAGTTTTACAAGGAGGTATGCGGGGGGCGTCTGGAGCCTGTCCTGGAAAATATACAACTTGCCAATAAACTTGGTATATGGGTAGAGGCAACCACCCTTATAATCCCAACACAAAATGATAGCCCGGAGGAACTCAAACTTATAGCAGAGTTTATCGCAAGCACAAATAAAGACATACCCTGGCATATCACCCAATTTTATCCGACCTACAAAATGGTAAACTTGCCGAGAACACCTATAGAGATACTGCACCAGGCAAGAGAAATAGGCCTTCAGGCAGGCCTTCATTATGTTTATGAGGGTAACGTACCTGGAATGGGCAATGAAAACACATACTGTTATAATTGCGGGAATATATTGATTGAAAGGTGGGGATATTCTATTGGGAAAAATATGATCAAAGACGGTCATTGCCCTTTTTGCCAAAGCCCGATAGCAGGTGTCTATAGCTAATAGGCAATTTGATGCAGCTATATTATCATAAGCCTGCCCCTTCAACAAAATTTTTACTCTAAATAAAAAGATTTAAAAATCAAAAATTCCGCTCTAAACGATTCTGGATTTCTAGCCTTGACCAATTTATACATTCTTATATAGTTTATATATTAACCTATCCATAAGCTATTACAAAAAATTAAAATAGTAATGTTATCCGAATTTAAACCACTTACAATATATTTCGTTAAAAACCGGACTGCATTGAGCCTGGGTCTTTTAAGCCTTTTAATAGTTGATTTTTTGCAACTACTTATACCAATGGTGATTAAAAATTCAATTGATAGTCTGACCTTTGGAGAGGCAAAATCCAGCTCGCTGCTTATGTACGCCATTTTAATCGTCGGGATTGCCTGTGCCATAGCAATTTTTCGATATATATGGCGCTACCTGGTAATAGGCCACTCACGAAAGCTGGAAAAGGCCCTTAGAATTAGACTATATGAACACCTACAAACATTATCCGCCTCTTTTTACTGGAGGACTAAAACAGGAGATTTAATGGCCCGCGCCGTTAATGATATTGATGCCATAAGAATGGCCGCGGGAATGGGGCTCGTAGCATTGACAGATGGTATTGTAATAGGCCTGGCAACGATTGGATTCATGTCTTATATTAACATAAAGCTAACCCTCATCTCTATAATACCTGCACCCTTCATATTTTACTTCACCCTTATTATAACCAAACGGGTAGGCAAACAGTTTACAGAGGTACAAAAAACCTTTTCCGGGCTCACCGAATCAGTCAGAGAGGCATTTTCTGGGATCAGGGTAATTAAATCATACAACAGACAGAAATGGGCCTACACCAGGGTGGAAAAGAAGGGAAAAGAGTATGTAAATGACAATATTACATTATCAAAGACCATAGCCCTCTTTTTCCCAATGATGACCCTGTTTACAAACCTTGGACTGGCAATGGTCATCTGGTTTGGCGGACGACTTACTATCCTTGGGGATATAACTACCGGCGATTTTGTGGCCTTTATCAGCTATCTCAATCTTTTAACATGGCCCATTATGGCCCTTGGATGGGTAACTAACATGATAAAACGGGCATCTTCTTCAATGAAAAGAATAAATGAGGTGCTCACTGAGGCCCCGGAAATCACAAATCAAAAACCTAACCTTTTCAAAGGCACCTTAAAGGGAACTATTTGGACTGGTGACCTAACATTTTACTACCCAAAGGAAAAAAACCCTGCCCTGAACAACATCAACCTCTTTATAGAGGCAGGGCAAACTGCTGCGATTGTAGGCAGGGTAGGATCAGGAAAAAGCACTTTAATGCAGGCAATACCCAGATTGGTGGAGACAGAAAAGGGCATGATCACTATTGACGGAATAAATTTACATGACATGGACCTTAGGCACATAAGAGAGTCTATAGGTTTTGTGACCCAGGAATCATATGTATTTTCGGATACTATGCTAAACAACATCGTCTTTGGCAGGACGGGAATCAAACCACGCCTTATTGAAGATGCCATTGAGATATCCCAACTCACAACAGATATTGATTCTTTTCCCGATGGCATTAATACCTTTTTGGGAGAAAAGGGTATTACCCTCTCCGGGGGGCAAAGACAGAGACTTACTATAGCAAGGGCCCTTATTTCTGACCCCCCTATTCTTATTATGGATGACGTACTCTCTCAAGTAGATACAAAAACCGAAGCAACTATATTACGAAACATACTTCTGCATAGAAAAGGCAGGACAAACATTATAGTATCACACAGGCTCTCAACTATCAGGCAAGCTCATATCATATATGTGCTTAAGGGAGGAAACCTTGTAGAAAAGGGCAGTCACTCAACCCTTATAACAAAGGGAGGAGAGTATGCTAAACTTTACGAAAGACAGCAACTGAGCGAGGAATTGGAGAAAAAATCATAGCTATGCATTTTGATTATGGATATACCGAAGAAGGGCAGCTTGGGAAAATTTATGACCTTGGTCTGCTAAAAAGGCTAATACCCTATGCAAAACCGCATAAAAAGGCTATTTTTGTTGCCTTGCTCTTAACACTAATTATTACTGCCTTTGATCTGACTATACCATACCTGCCAAAAATAGTTATTGATCAATACATCTTATCTTTCGTTTACCCTGTCAACTACTCTGAGACCCCAGGTAACCTGAAAGACGATTTTAATAAAAAATACCGCCACCTCTTGGAAAATGGGGAAGCGCCTCGTTTTATTTCAAATTCAAAAATAAAGAAAATTGAAATTAGAGACCTTAGGAAATACCAGGAAAAAGGGCTGATAGGAGAAGAAAAATATTACAAGATACCCGATAAATTCAGGCAAGTGGATGCCTTTAAAGATGCTAATGGTGCAATAGAACAAAATGGCCTAAGGACATATATACTTGTTAAAGATCTGGAAGGGCTTTCCCCTGATACCATATCTGAATTAAAGCAAAAAGACCTTAAAGGGGTATTGTCCATAGGCGTGTTTCTTATCGTTCTTATTAGTGCCTCCTTTTTTTTGAACTACTGGGAGTATTATATTCTCGAAAAATCCGGTCAAAATATGATGCATAGTATCAGGATGAACCTCTTTAATAAAATTCAAGGCTCATCCATTAGTTTTTTTAATGCTAACCCGGTAGGAAAGCTTGTCACAAGAGTCACTAACGATATAGAAAATCTGAATGAAATGTTCAAGTCTGTCCTTATAACTGTCTTTAAGGACATTTTTCTCCTGTCTGGCATAATAGGAGTGCTTATCTATCTAAACTGGCGTCTTGCTGTGATTTCTTTTGCCCTGTTACCTTTTGTTTTTTGGCTTACACTATTTTTTAGCAATCAGGCGAGAGATGCATTCAGGGAGATAAGAAGGCACATAGCATCAATAAACGCGTTCCTCCAGGAGAGGCTATCAGGCATACGTATTATACAGCTTTTTGCCCAGGAAAAATCGCAGCTCGGACAATTCAAGGATATTAATCAAAAGAATTATCAAGCAAGCATGAGGCAGATAAAAATCTTTGCCGTATTTATGCCGTCAATGGAGGTGTTTTCCTCCATTGGTGTCGGCCTGATAATTTGGTATGGGGGCGGGAAGGTAATAGAGGATCAGCTCACCCTTGGGTCACTCGTGGCATTTATCGGATACATACAGATGTTCTTTAAGCCCATAAGAGATATTTCGGAAAAATTTAATATCATGCAATCTGCCATG
Organism: Deltaproteobacteria bacterium; assembly: GCA_018400255.1. Taxonomy (GTDB): domain Bacteria; phylum Desulfobacterota; class DSM-4660; order Desulfatiglandales; family B25-G16; genus M55B121. Next base: position 4,510 of record JAGYMO010000245.1, on the reverse strand, counting down.
GCATCAATGGAAAGAATTTTTGGCCTTATGGAACAAAAAATGGTGGTGCAACAGGCAGAAAATACAAAAAGGCCAGATAGGATAGAAGGGCACCTGGAGTTCAAAAACGTTCATTTCTCTTATGAACAAAACTACCCTATCCTTAATGGTATTTCCTTTGAGATTACCCCTGGCCAAACAGTAGCCCTTGTCGGGGCTACCGGATCGGGAAAAACAACAATAATAAGTCTTCTCGAAAGATTCTATGATTTCCAGAAGGGGAACATTCTATTGGATGGCATTGATATAAGGCAATGGGATATAAACGAACTCCGTTCCAGCATCGGGCTTGTTATGCAGGATGTCTTTATCTTTGCTGGTGACATTGCGGAGAATATATCCCTTGGAGACAAAAAGATAACAAAGGAGATGCTGGAAGATATTACAAAGCAGGCCAATTCCTATAGATTTATAAATAAACTACCAGACGGGATATACCATGAAATAAGGGAAGGGGGGTCTACTATTTCTGCGGGCGAACGTCAACTTATAGCCCTCAGCCGCGCATTAGCCTACAGGCCTCAACTCTTAATTCTAGATGAAGCTACATCCAGCATAGATCCGGAGACAGAGCGATATATACAAAGCTCTATTTTTGCACTTTCAAAAAAGCAAACAACCCTTATTGTAGCGCACAGGCCATCAACTATTCGGCAGGCAGATGTAATACTCGTAATAAATCACGGGCGGATTGTTGAGCAGGGCACACATGATGAGCTTATATCTAAGGGAAATATATATTTCAAGTTAACCAGGCTGCACGAAGTAAACTGAATGAAAAGGACCGTTTAAAATACGCTTCTGGATTCTAAAAAAAGGGATTTTCGGCCACATTGAGGATCAGCAAGTTTAAGAAATTGTAAATGTACTAAGTCTGCAATAGAGGAGATACAAGAGAGGAACAGCGTAAGCCAGAAAACAGTCCTTAATAGAGTTTTTAAACGTCGCAATGATAGTTGGACTACAAATGCTACTCTTTTATAATGCTCACTGTTTTTGAGGCCAATTACGCAGTGAGGGTGAAGGGGTTTAGACTGAAGGCTGAAGGGATCCAAAAAGCGCGTTTAATGTACTTTGATAGAAATAGGGCGGCATTGCCCACCGAATGGTGCTGCAAGATAAACTACATTTCACTTTTTCCTGGACGCCTGATGCTTATAGTCTAAAGGTCAGAGTAAGTACATGTCCTCCACAATAATGATGCGCAACTTTTGCGGCAGAGAAGTGAGATGTACCCTGAAGGCCCAGCAATTAGCAGTGGAGCCCCATGTATCATTGCATTAAGTTGATCACTCATTTCTGGTCCCTGATCCCGCCAAAGGCGGGACTGGTCCCTGATAACTTCCTGCTGATATTTCACCGCCTTGTTTTCTTAAAGGGCACTGCAGTAAAGTAAAAACTTCTAAAGCTGAATGAAAGCAAATTTCAAAACGCTTCTTTTAAAAAAGGCTTGACAAATGAATTATATTCATTTAAAGATGCCCTTAATTGTAAGTAAAAATTGTGATAGACAATGATATGGCTATGTTATTTATAAAAATTATCGGCATTACCAGAGCAACAGGGGTCGGCATGCTATCCTTGTTGCTCTTTCTTTTGATAGGAGGCCTGAAACTACCTAATTTGTAACTACATGATGCACCACGTTGTTTCCTTAAAAACCGTTATCAGGCTTATCTGATAACGGTTTTTTTATAATAAGTTTAAGAGGGACAAAAATATGGAGAAAGAGATACTTATCTACGACACCACGCTCCGAGACGGCACTCAGGGCGAGCAGATAAGCTTTTCGGCTGAGGAAAAGCTGCGCATAGCTAAACGACTGGCGGAATTAGGTATTCATTACGTAGAAGGAGGATGGCCCGGGTCTAATCCAAGGGATATACGCTTTTTTCAGTTGGCCAAAAATCTACGGCTTGAACATACCTCTATAACTGCCTTTGGAAGCACAAGAAGACCTGGTACAACTCCCAAACAGGACACTAACCTTGAGGCCCTCCTTGAGGCAGAAACACAAAGTGTAACAATATTCGGAAAGAGCTGGGACCTTCACGTCACTGCAATTCTTGGCATCTCGCTAAAGGAAAACCTTTCCATGATATCCGACTCTATAGCCTATCTTAAATCAATGGGTAAGGACGTTTTCTACGATGCAGAGCACTTCTTTGATGGCTATAAGGCGAACCGGGAGTACTGCCTGGAAACAATTAGGGCAGCGCTCTCCGGAGGCGCTGATAGCATTGTACTCTGCGATACCAATGGGGGATCAATGGTAGGTAAGATAAAAACTATTGTTGAAGAGGTGAGGAGTTTGTTTCCCGATATCACACTCGGTATCCATGCGCATAATGACTGCGGCCTAGCCGTGGCTAATAGCCTTGCCGCCATTGAGGCTGGTGCCACTATTGTACATGGAACAATAAATGGATATGGCGAACGCTGCGGAAATGCAGATCTTACGGCTATAATACCAAATCTAATTCTTAAAATGGGCAGGAGATGTATTGACGGCTCAAAACTTACCCTTCTCACAGAGGTCTCAAGATATGTAAGTGATATCGCAAACATCCCGCCCCTTAATGAAAGGCCGTTTGTGGGGCGCAGTGCATTCGCTCACAAGGGCGGAGTCCACGTAAGCGCAATACTGAAAAAACCCCTGGCGTACGAGCATATTGAGCCTGGGGTAGTGGGAAACAAAAGACGGGTGCTTGTTTCCGACCTTTCGGGGAAAAGCAACATAGATTATAAGGCGAATGAAATGGGCATTTCTTTGGGCGGTAACGGTTATGGCAGCAGAGAGATTGTGAAGGAAATCAAAAGAATGGAGGATCTGGGCTACCAGTTTGACACAGCCGAGGGATCGCTAGAACTACTTATTAAGAAAACTACAGGTCAATTCGAGGAGCCGTTTTCGCTACTCTTTCTCAGGGTAATAAATGAAAAAGACAGAAACGGCCAGACAAACTCACAGGCAACCATCAAGATATCAGTAGGCAAAGAGGAAGAGATCACAGCAGCCGAGGGAAATGGTCCTGTAAATGCCATTGACAATGCCCTTCGAAAGGCCCTCCAGAAATTCTATCCTGCGGTCAGTGAGATGAGATTGGTGGATTTTAAGGTTAGAGTATTAGAGGGAAGTGCCGGCACAGCGGCAAAGGTTCGGGTCTTGATTGAATCACGAGACGGCAAGGATATTTGGAATACCGTAGGCGTTTCCGAAAATATTATCGAGGCGAGCTGGCAGGCCTTAGTGGACAGCATCTATTTTAAGCTTAACAAGGAAACTATGAGGTAACAATTAATTCGCTGCATTTCAGGCAGCAGGTTTAAGGAATGAATAGAGCTACATGCTTTTTTATTAGTTAGACGCTAAAGTGGTCAAAGCCATGTTGGTTGAATGAGACCTTTTTTCCGTTTTTCACCCAGTTTATTCCGCTTCCCCCCACTACAATCTCACCGATTTGAAATAAATTTCTGTCAAAGGCCTCTCTAAAACCCATACTGACTTCCTCAAAGGAGCCATCTTTTATCGTGCACAGTAAAACATAATCTTCACCTCCTGATGTTACAAGCTTGTCCAAATCCCATGCCTGTGAAACAGCTACTTTTTTTAATTCGTCAGAGACAGGAATTTTGTTCAGATCTACAATCGCAGACTTTTCTGAGGTCCTTAAAATGTGAGATAAATCAGAAGAAATCCCATCAGAGATATCCATCATGGCGTGTACCCCTTCATGTTGTGCCAGCCACAATCCCTCACTTACATGTGGCTCGGGAAGGTTATGTCTTCTGATTAATGTTTTTGTAAGTTCCGTCTGGCTAAGCTTTCGTAACAAAGCCTCGAGTCCCCCCGCGGAATCGCCAAGGTGACCTGTTACACATATTGAATCCTTATTTTGCGCCATTGAACGGAGGCGGGCCTCACCTTTCCTGCATGTTCCAATTACTACAACATTAATAACGAATTGCTTCCCCGATTGTGTAGTATCACCCCCCAGAAGGGGAACATGGTATTTTTTCGAGAGCTGACGGTAGCCTTTCAAAAATAAATCAAGATACGCTAACTCTGTATCAGAGTGTATGCCAATGGACAGGAAGGAACCAATTGGCCTTGCTCCCATCGCCGCAACATCACTTAAATTAACGGCCAGCGATTTATAGCCCAATTGCTCAGGACCAATGAGATCTTTAAAGAAATGAATATCTTCAATCAATAAATCGGTTGTAACAACATAATCTTCCTCTTCATTATAAGGTATGATGGCGCAGTCATCTCCTATTCCAATATATTCGGGCAGCGACAAATCTTTAAACAACGCCGAAACCCGGTCAATAAATCCAAATTCTCCAATTTCACTCAATTTCATGTCTGTACAACTCCTTACTATGTGGGGCCCCACGGGCAAGCCCGTGGCACCATTTGGTTTCGCCGATTCGCTTCGCGAACGGCGGGGCTTAGTGGTGCGACATC
>JAGYMO010000244.1 GCA_018400255.1 Deltaproteobacteria bacterium | reverse complement strand
TTCGACAAGTTTCAAGCCGTGAACGGTTACGTATATTTAAAAGCAGCTTCCACCTATCCTTGTGAAAAATTAGCACAATTATTTAGACGTTGTCAAAGCTGATATGAAATGGGGTTAAAAAAGAAGCCTTATGATAAAATTAAAGTCCATCCTCTTTTAGGATCATTTCCATGTTAGGGTCATAATGGCCAACCAGGTAATCCACCTCTTTTGTTAAGGTGTTTAATTTTTTCTCCATATTTTTCACATAACGTTTAAATATTTCCCCGTCCGCCTTTTTAGGAATAATATATGGCTTTGCCGCGGATATAACTATGGTGGAAAAAGGTTTTGGTATTATTGTTTTGTCCCATGCTTTTTGAAATATCCATACCCGGTTGGCTGACCATGTTATGGGCATAAGATGGACGCCGGATTTCTGGGAAATTCTTACGAGACCAGGTTTTGCCCTGAATGCTGGTCCTTGTGGTCCGTCCGCAACTGTGGCCACAACCCTGCCGCCTTCACCTAAAAAGGCAACTAACCTTTCAGCTCCTTGCCTGCCCCCCCTGGTAGATGAGCCCCGAACAGGGATAACTCCTGTCTTTTGAGCAAAGGTGGCAAGTAGTTCCCCATCCCGGCTTGATGAAAAGAGGACTGCTGGGTGAATGGGGCCATATTTGAGCAGCAAGAGAATTGCACATCTATGCCATGTAGTTATAACGACCTTTTTTTCTCCGAGAAGATACTCATCTATGTATTTCTTGTTGATATAAACTAATTTGCAGGTTGATAGAATTGCCTTTAAAATAAATACGGATAGAGAGCTTATAACATTTATTGTATGTTTGTTCTTGATTTTAACCTTCATTTTTACACATCGTAGATCAATTTCTCACCAACCAAAGAACTCATTTCTTGAAGCAAGTTTTCATTGGGCATGACATTATACCTGTTATGCGCAACTATAGTTGTGCTTTTATATTTATCAATATCTATTCGGAACTTGAGCTGGCACTCACCCGGGTATCTAAAGATAAGGTCTCGCAGCCTAATCAAACCGGAATGAGACAACCTTTCCTCCGAGATTGGTATCAATATTGATTTTATGGCCTTTTGTCTTACTGTGTCCAATCTAACTATATTCTGGCACGTAATCTTTACCTGGTTTTCGCCCACCTCTGTTTCGCCTGTAATTAAAAACGGCTTGTCATCATTCAATAATGGTGCACATCGAGCAAATACATCCGGGAATAATGTTACTTCGGTAAAGCCCATTTTGTCTTCCGCGACAATAGTCGCCATTTTTTCTTTTCTTCTCGTCATCTTGATTTTAATGCTATTAACGAGACAGGCGAACTTTACCGTTTTTTTATCTTCCTTGATTTTTATAAGTTCTTGCGATGTTGTGGTTGCAAACTGCATTATTTCTTTTTCAAATTTATCCAGAGGATGTCCTGTAATATAGAAACCGAGAGACTCTTTTTCTCTCCTTAGTTTTTCATCCTCGTCCCACTCCTCAATGCCTATAAAATCCTTATCGGCAGGCTCTTGCTCGGATGGAATCAAGTTAAAAATATTTAGCTGATTTGGGTTTTCATTAATACCGGCAGAGGAAAGGATTTCGCCCAGAGAAGCGAAAAGCCTTGACCTAAAAACGCCTTCAAAGTCAAAGGCGCCGCATTGTATTAAACCCTCCAGAACTCTCTTGTTAACCTTTGATTTATCAAGCCTTTTACAAAATGATACAAGGGATTCGAAGGGTCCATTTTTTTCTCGCTCGCTTACGATTTCTTCGACAGCCTTAACGCCGACATTTTTAACGGCAGCAAGCCCAAAGCGAATGCTTTCTCCGGCAACAGAGAAATACGCCTGACTCTCGTTAATGTCAGGAGGGAGTATGGGAATGCCCATTTCCTGGCATTCTGCAATATTTTTAATCGTTTTATCCTGGTTGCCCATATCTTCTGTCAGTAAAGCAACCATGAATTGAACAGGGTAATGGGCTTTGAGGTATGCAGTCCAATATGCTATCATCGCATAAGCAACGGAATGGGATTTATTGAAACCATAACCTCCGAACTTTTCGATAAGTTCATAGACCCGCTTGGCCTTTTTAAGGTTTATGCTATTTTTTTCTGATCCCTCCAGAAAACGTTTCTTTTGTCTGGACATCTCCTCTGGCTGCTTTTTGCTGATAGCCTTACGCAAGAGATCTGCCTCTGCTAAACTGAAGTTAGCCAACACCTGGGCTATTCGCATTACCTGCTCTTGATAAACAATGACACCGTAGGTTTCCTTCAAGATATCCTGCAACTGAGGTAAGGGGTACTCCATCTCAATTTCGCCATGTTTTCTCTTTATGAAATCATTAACCATATTGCTGCCAAGGGGGCCAGGGCGATACAGGGCAACTGTTGCTACTATATCTTCAAAAACATTTGGCTTGAGGTTTCTGAGAATTTCCTTCATTCCCGAACTTTCCAATTGAAATACGCCGGTTGTTTTGCCCTTACTTATCAATTCAAATGTTTCTTTATCTTCTGTTTCTATTTCATCTAGATTAATAATTTGGCCAGTCGTATCTTGTATTGAATCTATAGTTCCTTGTATAACGGTGAGGGTTTTTAACCCTAAAAAATCGAATTTAATAAGACCTAATTTGGCTACTTGGTCCATGGTGTACTGAGTCATGACCTCACCGTTTGGCCCCTTAAAAAGTGGCAAATGCTCAACTAAAGGCCTATCCGATATTACTATGCCGGAAGCATGTGTAGATGCGTGTCTGGTCAATCCTTCCAGGGATTTGCTAATAAGCATAAGCTTTCTTTCTTCTTCAGTACCCTCAGTCATTGCCTTAAGCTTGGGCTCAGCGTTTATTGCCTCATCTAGGGTGATGTTAATTCCTTCCGGAATAAGCTTGGCGATTCTGTCTGCCTCTGAATAAGACATATTTAATGAGCGTGCAACATCTCTTATAACTGCCCTGGCCTTCATTTTACCGAATGTTATTATCTGTGATACATTTTCTCTTCCATATTTTTCAGCCACATATTCGATAACCCTGTCTCTATTCTTAATACAGAAGTCAATATCAATATCAGGCATACTTATTCTGCCAGGGTTTAAAAAACGCTCAAAAATCAGGCCGTGTTTGATAGGATCAATATCAGTAATTTTTAGTGCATAGGCGGTTAAAGAGCCCGCGGCTGAGCCCCTTCCAGGGCCAACAGGGATATTCGATCGTCTCGCGTAGTCTATAAAATCTGCTACTATCAGAAAATACCCGGGAAAGCCCATATCCTTGATGACCTGGAGTTCGTAGTTCAAGCGATCTTGGTATTCAGCCATCAATTCTGCCGAAAGCGTACCTTCTAATGATTCTTTTCGTTCTAACCTTTGTTCCAATCCTTTTCTGGCCTCTTCCTCGAATAGTTCCTCGATGCTTTTGTCGCTGTCAGCCACTTGAAAAACAGGGTAGCTATAATGGCCAAAAATCATTTCAAAGTTGCATCTCTTAGCTATCTCAATGGTGTTGTCAAGGGCCTCGGGGTATTCATCTAAGTCAGCGGCCATCTGATTGCCGGTTTTAAAATAAAATTCTTTGTTCGAGAATTTGAGCCTGCTCGGGTCGTTAATATTTGTCCCTGTTTGTATGCAAAGAAGTATATCGTGGGCCTCAGCATCCTCTTGGTTTAAATAATGGCAGTCGTTGGTTGCAACTAATGGTAAAGATAATTCCTGAGCAATATCCTTAAGGGATTTGTTAACCTCGATTTGTTTGGGCATCTTATTTGCCATGACCTCTAGATAAAATCTGTCATGATCAAATATTGAAGATAGCTCTCTGGCCTTTTGTCTTGCCTCTTCCGCCCGGTTCATCAAGAGATTAAAGGGAATGTGGCCCTTTAAACAGGCAGAAAGGGCAATGAGCCCTTTATTGTATTCCCGTAAGAGCTCCATGTCTATTCTTGGGTGGTAGTAAAAGCCTTCTAGGTTTGCCAGTGTAACAAGTTTGCTTAGGTTTCTGTATCCCTCCTCATTCATTGCAAGCAAAACCAGATGGTAAGAATTTGGCTGGCCATCTCGAGAGGGCGACTTATCCTTTCTGTTGTTCGGGGCAACGTAGGTTTCACAGCCTATAATAGGTTTAACGCCTATATCCCTGGCCTTCGAATAAAATTCTATAGAGCCAAACATATTGCCATGATCTGTCAACGCAACTGAATCCATGTTCAGGCTTAACGCCTTTTCCAACATTTTATCTATACGGATTGCTCCATCAAGCAAGCTATATTCAGTGTGCACATGCAAATGTACAAAGGGTCTTTGCTTTTCGGATAAAGACCTATCTTTTGTTTTACTTGACATAGATATTTGTTCAGCCTTTCTAAAAGGTATGAAATAATTTTTTAGAACCCGCTTATAAGTTGCGGGGGTATATATGTCACACTAAGCAGCCTATATTAAGAGAAAAAGTTATATTTGGCCAGTAGCGTGAAGCGGCATTTCATAGGGTATAATAAGGTAAAAAAAATGTGGCTTCAACCATTTTTATTTAAAATAAGGCTATCTAAGAAGGCAGATGAAATACTTCAGTAGCTCATTATCCAATAAACTATTTTGCCACGTTGTTTCTGTATCCGCCTTAGCGTATCATTCTTTATCTTCAATATCCTCAGTCTCTTGCATGTTTAATT
>JAGYMO010000243.1 GCA_018400255.1 Deltaproteobacteria bacterium | reverse complement strand
ATTCTATAGCTGACAGGGTGTGATAAATTCTTTTATCGTGTAAATCAAGTTATTTATATATAACTATTAAAAATGAAAATTCAATGTAAATTATGCTACATATACCCTCGTGCTATTAAGCAAAAAATTTGTATAGCAGCAGGTTATATATAAGTCGATTTAAATTTCTTGAGAAAAATTAGTGGATAATGAGACGGAATTTACATTGAGGTCTCGAAAAGAGGATTTATTTAAAGATTAGAAAGAGATAATGTAAAAGTTTTAAAGCCACCTTTTTCTGCGTTTGTATGACTTAACATTTCTGTAGGATTTAATTGTACCCGATGCAGCTACACCTAAGTAAAATTCCTTGACATCCGGGTTTTCTATCAAGTCAGAGGCTAAGCCCTCAAGGACTATTTTTCCGTTTTCCATTACATAGCCAAAGGTAGCTATCTGTAATGCCATGTTAGCATTTTGCTCCACTAATATTAATGTAGTTCCTTGGTCCTGATTAATAAGTTTTATTATTTCAAAGATTTCCTTTACTAATAATGGCGCCAAACCCAATGAGGGTTCATCTAATAATAAAAGGCTTGGTCTTGCCATTAATGCCCTTCCTATGACCAGCATCTGGAGCTCTCCCCCGCTACAGTACCCAGCAAGACTATCTTTTCGTTTGATTAAAGGTTCAAAGTAATGGTAAACCATCTCAAGATCCTTTTTGTATGGTTTTCCCCACCTTGTGGCAGTTCCCACCCTTAAGTTTTCCTCAACTGTAAGGTATTTAAAAGGCTGCCTGCCTTCCATAACCTGTATTATTCCAAGTCTGGTCACAATCTCGGGAGCAGAATTTTGAATATTCTGGCCCTTATATTTAATGGAACCTTCGGTGACCTTGCCGTTTTCAGGCTTGAGAATTCCGGAAATGGCCTTTAATGTAGTAGTTTTGCCTGCCCCATTGCTTCCAAGCAAGGATACAATCTGTTTTTCTTTTACCTCTAAAGAAACAGCCTTAAGAATCTGGATTACATCTGAGTAAACAACACTAATATTGTTAATTTCTAATAAATTGTTATTTTCCATGACTCCTTTTCTTAATCATAATTTTTGTTAGTTGAAAAGATATTTTATCCTTAGCTTTAGGGTTTGTTGGTAATGATTGACTTGCCTCTAAGCACTCTAATAGGAAAAAGGCCACAGCCTGAAACTTGATCGTACTATTCGCCACAGTTCCGCCAATCCCTTTGGTTCAAAGATGATAAATAATATAATAGCTAGTCCATATATAAATTCTCTCAAGGGGGCCATGGTTATCCCGGCTGACATAGAAGTTCCCAAGTTCATAAGAATCTGGGTTGCATTGCTTAAAATTTCATTCAGGGTAACAATGAATATAGAGCCAAATATTGCCCCTGGTATACTCCCCAAGCCTCCAATAATAATCATTGCAATATATTCTATAGAAAGCCATAGATTAAATGGCTCGGGGGTTATGCTCATCATATAATAAGCAAATAAGGCTCCGGCAAATCCTGCGTAAAAAGAGCTGATTGCAAATGACAGAAGTTTGTAAGGAAAAATTGGTATTCCCATTCCCTCGGCAGCCTGGTCATTATCCCTGATTGCAATAAAGGCCCTCCCGTATCTTGTTCTTATTAAATTAACAGCCATCCAGGTCATGACAACAAAAGATATAAATATTACGTAGAAAAAGTTTCTGTCAGAACCTAAGTCTATCCCAAATATATTTGCAGTAGCTACGCTAATGCCTTCCGCGCCGCCGGTAAGGCTATCCCATTGCACAAACACATACTCAAGGATAAACTGGCTTGCCAATGTTGCTATCGTGAGGTAAAGATGTTTTAGCCTTATGGAAGGTATGCCGAATATCATTCCTACAAGGGCGGCAATAAATCCTGCTGCTGGAACGGCGACAATAAAGGGGGCACTGGCCTTGGTAGCTAATATGGCAGCAGCGTATGCCCCTACCCCAAAAAAAGCACCATGACCAAGGGAAATTTGGCCTGTATAGCCAATAAGAAGGTTTAAACCTATGGCGGCAATGGCATAAATACCTATTGTGTTTAAGATATAGAGAATATATGCATCACTTATAAACGGCACAACACCAAATAACAGTATAAGCCCAACTATCATGGACAATCTGCCGAAATCCGTTTCAAATATGGTAAGCTCTCTTTCGTAGGTCTCATTAAAATTTCCACATGGATGAAATGCAAACTTTGCCATCATTTATACCTTTTCAAATTGCAATTTTCTATCTTTA
>JAGYMO010000242.1 GCA_018400255.1 Deltaproteobacteria bacterium | reverse complement strand
AGCAGCTTTAGGGTCAAATCTATTTAATTTGATTATTACGATTGGGATTGTCATGACCCCACGGTTTGCCCGCTTAGCTCACGGATCATTACTGTCACTAAAGGAAAGCGAATATGTTCTTGCAGCTCAGGCAATAGGAGTCAAGGCTCCAAGAATTATTGTTCGACATATTTTCCCTAACATCTTCGGGGAACTACTGGTAGCGGGAACTCTTTGGATAGGCGTTGCAATTAGACTTGAGGCAAATCTTGCTTTCATTGGCTTAGGTGTTCAGCCTCCTACGCCTACGTGGGGAAATATGATACGGGAGGGCGTTGATGTTCTTATTAATGCACCTGGCATTTCTGTTTACTCCGGTCTGAGTATTTTAATAACTATCCTTTCCTTTAACCTGCTTGGAGATGGTATTCGTGATATGATCGATCCCAAACTTCGAGGAGAATGATGCAGTATTATCATGTTGAATGCCAAGAAACACATTGTGGACAAAAGGAGTAAAACAGCTATTGAGTGATATTTTACTGGAAGTCAAAAATTTAAAAACCTATTTTTATACCGATGAAGGGGTTGCCAAGGCAGTTGATGGAATGGATTTTGTTATAAGAAGGGGCGAAACCCTGGGTATGATAGGCGAATCAGGATGTGGTAAAAGTGTTTCTGCGCTCTCTATAATGCAGCTCGTGGCCAGTCCGCCAGGCAGGATAGTCGAGGGGGAGATCTTATTTGAGGGGGAAGATCTTTTAAAAAAAACTCCTTCTGAGGTAAAAAAAATACGGGGGAATGATATTTCCATGATATTTCAGGAACCCATGACCTCCCTTAATCCTGTATTTACTATTGGAAACCAGATTATGGAGCCGATCATACTTCATCAGAAATTAAATAAGGAAAAGGCACGAAAGAAAGCAATAGAAATGTTAGATATGGTAGGCATATCTTCTCCGGAAAAACAAATTGATAACTACCCGCATCAATTAAGTGGTGGAATGAGACAGCGTGCAATGATTGCCATGGCGCTATCCTGTGAGCCAAAGCTGCTTATTGCAGATGAGCCAACTACCGCTCTAGATGTAACAATCCAGGCGCAGATTCTTGAGTTGCTTAAAAAAATAAGAGAAGAAATAGGAATGGCCGTAATGATGATTACTCACGATTTAGCGGTAATTGCGGAAGTCTCGGATAATGTACTTGTAGCCTATGCAGGAAAGGCGTTAGAGTATGCTGATGTGAAAACTATTTTTAGAGAGCCCAAACATCCTTATACCCAGGCGCTTTATGATTCCATTCCCCGTTTAACAGACACCAAAAAGAGGCGGCTGGAAGTTATTCCGGGGATGGTACCTAATCCCTTGGAATTCCCTCCAGGATGTAGATTCCATCCCCGCTGTAAGTTTACAAAAAGTGTTTGCAAGGAGGAAGAGCCGGAATTGGAGGAAGTAAATACCATGCATAAAGTGCGCTGCTTCATTTATGATGAAAATAAGGCAGGATTGTTTTAGCTGATAGTATTGTTAACAAAATTATTATAACGTAGGGTGTAATTAAATCAGTGGATAGTAGCTTGCTTAAAATAGAAGGGTTAAAGAAATATTTTCCTATTCAAGGGGGGATTTTTTCTAAAACCGTTGGCCATGTTCAGGCAGTGGATGGTGTAAGCTTTCACGTTGATAAAGGCGAAATTATGGGCCTGGTAGGGGAATCAGGATGCGGGAAAACTACTGTGGGTAGACTGATTTTAAGGCTTTACGAACCTACGGCGGGGGAAATATATTTTGAGGGGGCAAACATCTCTAAATTAAGTGGCCATGAAATGAGGAATGCAAGAAGGGTTTTGCAGATTATTTTTCAAGATCCTTATGGCTCTCTTAACCCAAGGATGACGATAGGGGATATCATAGGGGAGCCATTGCTTATCCATAATATAGCTAAAGGAAAGGAGAGAGAGCAACGTGTGGCCGACATCCTGGAAACCGTTGGAATGTCGCCGCATTATATGAAAAGGTATCCGCATGAATTTAGCGGCGGGCAACGTCAGAGGATTGGGATTGCTCGAGCC
>JAGYMO010000241.1 GCA_018400255.1 Deltaproteobacteria bacterium | reverse complement strand
GGCAGGAAGGCAACCCTGAACCTTTGAATTTTTTAACCTGTGAACGCTTACCAATAATTTTTAGCTATAGATGAAATGCTATGTTTTTCTTTATCGGCGGCTTACAGCCAAAAACCAGCAGCCTCGGAAAACAAAACATGCCCTGCCCTGAATGCGGAAATTTTGATGTCTACCTAAAAAGGGTAGACCATTACATAAGCCTCTTTTTTATACCCTTATTCCCCGTAAAAAGGGGGAGGCCATTTTTGATGTGTAATAAATGCAACAGTGTCTTTGAGGAAGACGCCACGGTGAAAAAGGCAACTGATACGCAAACTGGGCAAACATGCCCTTACTGCGGCAAGCCCTTAAAAGGGGGCTTTATCTATTGCCCATACTGCGGCAAACGTATATCAAGAGGCTAACTAAACCTAGAGTCAACAAGCACTAACCTTTTATTTTGAACTGAATCAATCGGAAAAACTAAAACAAGGCTTGTTTAGTTTTTTATAATAGTATATACAAGAAATGCTTGGTTATATAAAAAGGAACAAACTTTGGCCATAACTGTGAGTTCAGGACATTGCATACCTTTAGAATTCTTACGTGCAATTTTCAAAAATTATGCGCCCATAGCTCAGTTGGATAGAGTGACGGACTACGAATCCGTAGGTCGCAGGTTCGAATCCTGCTGGGCGCGCTTCAATTAATGATTTTTCCCTAAATCATTTACAGCTTAAAAGGCCTATTTAGTCCTTTAAAAATATACTTTAATTCATAAAAAGGAGAGCAACGTGGCACCAAATATATCATTAGAGCTTCTTGCGGATAGGATAAAGACGGTCATGCACCCGGCAATTAACATGAGCCTATTCGATTTAGGTATGATACAAGACATCAGGTTAAATGATAATAATGCGTCTTTACTATTAGTTTTGCCTTCTCCTGCTATACCGATAGTGAATTTGCTCATAACCCTGCTAAAGAATTCCGTTCAAGAGTTTGGTGTAGAGCTGGATGTAAACATAGGGCAGATGACACAGGAAGAAATTCAAACATTTTTAGCCAAGGAAAAGGAGGCGTGGAAGGGCCTATAATATGTTTCACGTGAAACATTTAGCTTTATGTAGTTTCAAATAAACTTTTTAAGGTAAAAATGCGAGTCACCATGCCGTCAATAATATCAATTGTCAATCAAAAGGGTGGTGTTGGAAAAACAACTACAGCCGTTAATCTTTCCGCCTCTATCGCCGCGGCGGAAAAGAAGTGTTTGTTGGTGGACTGTGATCCTCAGGGGAATGCCACCACCTCGCTTGGCGTAAGTCCCTCTGAGCTCAACCCCAGCCTTTATGACCTGCTAGTAGGCAAAAGTTCTTCCGAGGAAGCCATAATTGATACACCCATGCCATCTCTTAAGCTTATTGGCGCCAACCCCAATTTATTCGGTGCAGAGGTTGAGCTTTTTGATACATCAAACAAGGAGTATCTTTTAAAAAATATCTTGACAAATTTTAGAGAAAACTTCGAATATATCTTTATTGATTGCCCTCCATCCCTTGGATTTCTAACGCTCAATGCCCTAACCGCCTCCAATTTTTTAATCGTTCCTCTTCAATGCGAATATTTAGCCATGGAGGGTCTAGCGCAACTTCTCAATACCATTAGGCTTGTAAAAAAAGGCCTTAACCCAACCCTTGAAATGATCGGCATCATCTTTACCATGTTTGATATGCGAAACAACCTTTCCCATCAGGTAGTTGAAGAAGTAACCCGCAATTTTAGGGACTACATATTTAAAACAATAATTCCTCGTAATGTTAGCCTAAGTGAGGCATCAAGCTACGGAAAACCATGCATGCTCTATGATATTCGCTCAAAAGGTACGCAGAGCTATTTAGAGCTTGCAAAAGAACTAATACGAAAGGGAGGCAAAAAAGGTGACAAAGCGTAAGGCGCTTGGAAGAGGGCTTTCTGCCCTATTTCCGGAATCTTCTATGTTAGATGATGAAAGGGGCTTCTTTTACTGCCCGGTCGAATCAATTACCCCAAACCCTCTTCAGCCAAGGCAGGATTTCAGTGATTTGGAACTCTCCGAACTGGCAAATTCAATAAAGGAAAAGGGAATAATTCAACCTGTTCTTCTCACTAAAGTTAAAGATGGCTTCCAGCTTATAGCGGGAGAAAGGCGCTGGCGTGCAGCTCAAAAGGCAGGTGTTCAAAAAATCCCCGCCTGGGTCCGAGATGTGTCCCCTGCCGAGAGCCTTGAGCTTGCGCTAATAGAAAATATTCAAAGAAAGGACCTAAATGCGATAGAAGAGGCTATGGCGTATCAAGAGATGATCCAAAAAGCATCCTTAACACAAGAATCTCTTTCGAAAAGAATCGGCAAGGACCGTTCAACAATAGCCAATCTTCTAAGATTGCTGAAACTGCCTGATTTCATCCAGAAAGACGTTGTAGACGGGGACCTAACAACTGGCCATGCAAGAGTTTTGGCGGGTATTAACTCACAGGCCTCCCAAAGAGTTCTAAGGGATATAATAATAAAAAAATCCCTTTCTGTTCGTCAAACAGAGTTATTGGCCAAGAAAATGTCTCAACCAAGCAGAAAAGAAAAGCCAGACCCTGAGAAAGATTATTATGTAGAAAGTCTTTCCAAGGACATAGAAAAGTTTCTAGGCACCAAGGTATCGATAAAAATGGCAGGCAAAAAGGGCAAGATTATCATTGATTTCTATTCCCACGATGAGCTGGAGCGTTTAATTACTATTTTAACATAGTCCACCAATTGTCCGAATTAATTAAAATAGTTTCTAATATACTGAAAAAAGGATGTATTATAACTAGCAATTATTATATACTATATTATATTTGTTCTTATAGTTGTTTCTGTTTCTTTAGACGAAACTGAAATCGGAGATTTAATTGAATTCTATAATGGTAATGGATGGCCAGGGAGGCGGAATAGGTAAAACAATAATCAAACGATTAAGGGACGTATACGCAGAAGAAATAGAAATACTTGCATTAGGGACAAATTCCCTGGCAACATCTCAGATGATGAAGGCAGGAGCCAACAGGGGGGCAACAGGTGAAAACGCCATTGTAAAAATGGCCTTATCTTCTAATATTATAACAGGACCTCTTGCAATTATTATGGCTAACTCTATGATGGGCGAGGTAACTCCAAAAATGGCAGAGGCAATCTCCTCAAGTCGTGCAATGAAGATACTAATCCCTTTAACAAGAGAAAACATAACATTATTAGGAATATCCGATGAGCCCTTGCCTCATCTAATTGATAGACTAATTGAAACAATTAAGGAGGTATTTTAAATGTGTGAGTCATCTGCTTACCTGGTTCAAGACGGAAAAGAAGAACTTATTTTAGAAAACGTGGAGGAATTATTTAATGAAGGCGATAAAGTAAAAATAATTAACCTCTTCGGTGATCAGAAGATTATAGATGCTGAATTAAAGAAAATATCCTTTGTGGACAATAAAATAATCTTTGAAAAAAGAGATACGTCCGGAGGTTAATATTCTTCTTGCTGAATCTCTTGGTGAAATTACATTCACGTATATTCAGGGCAAAGCTACATAGATCCTCTATATTTTCTATGTAGCTTTTTGATTTTCACTAACAAGGGCGCGCTCTTCCCAGTAATAATTGTATCACATACTGGTAGTCTCCCCAACTAACTGACAATACAGCCGATTAAATAAAATTTGTAATAAATCGGAAAATGTATCAAATTACTGTATGTTTAAAATTGGATGTGTAAAAATAGCAAACCCATTTATTTTGGCCCCCATGTCGGGCAAGACCAACCTCCCATTCAGGCTTATTATAAAAAAGATGGGGGCAGCCCTTGTACACACTGAAATGATAAGCTCTGAAGGCCTCATAAGAGGGCAAAAAAAGACCCTCGAATACCTTGAAAGTGATCCAAAAGAAAGACCAGTAGCGGTTCAGCTGTTTGGAACAGACCCGGAAAGCATGGCTAAATCTGCGCAAATAGTTGAACAAAAAGGCCTTGATATAGTTGATTTAAACATGGGATGTCCGGCAAAGAAGATTTTGAAAAATGGTGCAGGGGCAGCACTAATGAGGAACTCTCAACGTGTTGCGGACATAGTTTCATCTGTAAGAAAAAACACAAAAGCACCAATAACCGTAAAAATAAGGTCGGGTTGGTCTCCAACAGAGGAAAACTATCTTCATATAGCAAGAATAATTGAAGATTGCGGGGCAGACGCAATTACTATACACCCCCGTTATACAAAGCAGGGTTTCTCAGGAAAAGCTGACTGGCAGATTATAAAAAACATTAAAGATGCTGTAAATATACCTGTCATAGGCAGCGGCGATGTCACAGATGTTCATGATGCAATAAGCATGAAGGATTTAACAGG
Organism: Deltaproteobacteria bacterium; assembly: GCA_018400255.1. Classification (GTDB taxonomy): domain Bacteria; phylum Desulfobacterota; class DSM-4660; order Desulfatiglandales; family B25-G16; genus M55B121. The sequence goes on along the minus strand of JAGYMO010000241.1, from coordinate 2,147 downwards.
CTGCGATGGCGTTATGATAGGACGGGAGACCCTTAGAAACCCATGGATCTTTAAGCAAATATTGCAGGTACAGGGCACCGGAGAACCTTTTTATCCAGGACTTCATTCATGGCATGAGCTTATAATCGAGCATTTCTCTCTTCTTGAAAAATATTTTGGAGAGAAAAGGGCCTCAAACCAGATAAGGGGCATCCTTCTCTGTTACTCAAAGGGGCTTCCAAAGAGGAAAGAGCTAAGGTCACTTATTTCTGAAATTGATGGAAAGACGTCTTTTCTATCCTTAATAAATTCATATTTTGAGCAGGTTTCGGGGGGCACATTACATGAAGATTAAATTGGCCAAAACTGCCGGCTTCTGCATGGGGGTTAAAAGGGCAATCGAAATAGCCTTGTTTCAGGCTAACAAAAAGGGTGGGGAGCTTTTTACCTACGGGCCATTAATTCATAATGAACAGGTCTTAGAGCTTTTAAGAAATAAAGGTGTAAATATAATAAACGATATAGGAGATGGGGAAAAGGGCAGGGTCATTATTCGCGCCCATGGCATATCACCTGTTGAAAAGAAAAGGCTGGAGGAATCGAGATATAAGGTTATTGATGCTACCTGCCCTCGCGTGTTAAAGGTTCAGGCCATTATAAAAAAATATAGTAAAAGCGGCTATGTCCCTGTTATTTTTGGCGATTTAATACATCCGGAAGTTGTCGGCTTAGTTGGCTACAGCAACGGAAAGGGTATAGTATCCAATTCCTTTGATGACATAAAAGAAACCCTTGAACAAAATAAAGAAAAGAGGTTTGTCGCCGTATCACAGACCACTCAGGACACAGAGGCATATAGAACATTTACAAAAAGACTAAAGGAAATATACCCTGAATCTATAATATTTGAGACCATATGTGATGAAACGTATAAAAGACAGGGGGAGGCTAAGGTATTGGCATCAGAGTCAGATTGCATGGTAATAGTAGGAGGCAAAAACAGCGGAAACACTAAAAGGCTGCATGAAATATCAAAAAAAATGGGCAGACCCTCTTTTCATATTGAAACAGAAGATGAGTTAGACAGCTCATGGTTTTCCTCTGCTAACACGGTAGGGGTTACAGCGGGCGCTTCCACTCCTAACTGGATGATAAAAAGGGTCACTGAAAGACTACGGGCCATGACCAATAACAGTCATTATTATTTTGAAAACTTCGCGGGAAAAATATTTCAATTTATTAACAAAACTACCATAACAGAGTCCGTAGGCGCCTTTTCTCTTACATACGCCGGCATTGCATTGACCGAAAATGAAAAATCCATTGTTTATCCGCTCATAGTTATGTTGTACGTATATGGAATGCACGTGCTTAACCGCTTTCTAGATAAAGAGGCAAACAAATACAATGATCCTGTTATAGCAAATTTTTACAGCAAAAACAAGGTTCTCTTATTGTCCAGCTCACTGGCGGCCATATTTGTAGGCATGGGCCTATCCCTTTCATTAGGCTTTGTGCAGTCGCTGCTCTTTGCAGGCTTAGCTATACTCGGGTTAGCCTACAGCATACCAATTATCCCTCTAAAATCTAAATACCTTGGCCGATATTCAAAGATTAAAGACCTGCCTGGATCTAAGGATCTAACAGAGGCCCTTGCATGGGGAATTATAGCCTCCTTTCTTCCTGTCATCGGCGCTGAAAATATTTTTTGGCCTGGCGTTCTGCTCTCCTTTTTCTTCGTTTCTTCCATGTGTTATATCCGCACAGGCTTTATTAATATACTTAATATCCAGGGAGATTTAATAGTGGGCAAGGAAACACTTCCTATAGCGTTAGGGGAAAAAAGGGCCTTTAATGTGCTCATAGTTTTAACCACGCTCTTTTCTCTTATAATGCTGTGTTCAGCGATTTCAGGCCTGGCTCCAAGGCTCGGCTATCTGCTTGTTTTCTGCTTTGCCATATCTTTTGTTTATCTTATTTCATACAAAAAATATTATATTAGAGATGAATATATTTTAAAGACCATTGTAGAATTCAATCTCCTTTTGGCAGGCTTGATTGCCTTTGTTTGGACTATTTTTAGATAAAGGACAAATGTCTGTAGTCAGCGTAGTAATTCCTACATTTAATCGATCGAAAAAGATTGTCAGGGCGGTTGAATCTGTCAT
>JAGYMO010000240.1 GCA_018400255.1 Deltaproteobacteria bacterium | reverse complement strand
TTGCATACAGGCCTGCCTGTGCGATGCACGCAGACAGGCCTTTAAGCAATTAATATATGGAGGCAAGAAGTATATTCCCGGGTAAGGCCGGGTTAAGTGCAGCATCCTGGAATTAAGCACCCTCAGTTTCCATGTTTAATATTCAGGCTTATGGATTCTGTCTTTAGCTATTGAGCCTTTGAACCAAGAACGCTGAATCTGTGAACGGTTACAAAAATTTTTTATATTTTTGTATAAGAGGCTTGTACGTAAGATATAATAATTTAAGCCATTGACTTTTAAAAACCATCAGGGTTACAGGATATAAATGAAATATGGCGCGGAGGATTGAGAGAAATGAAAATTTTATTGACAGGCTCAGGTGGGATGCTCGGCAGCGAATGTGAGGCTGTTTTAAAGGATGATTATAAAATTATTGCCCCAAAAAAGGATGAATTTGATATTACGAATTGGGATCAGGTAACAACCGATGTTAATCAATTCTCCCCGGATATTATTCTAAACTGTGCAGGATTTACCGAAGTAGATGATTGTGAAACAGAAAGAACGTTGTGTGAAAGAATAAATGTGGAAGGTACAAGAAATTTGGCACAGGTAGTATCAAGGTATGAAAAAATTATTGTTCATATATCCTCTAATTTTGTATTCAACGGTAAGAAAAAATTGCCACAACCATATTTTGAAGACGATCCAATGGCACCGATTTCTTTTTATGGGTTGACCAAGATGGAAAGCGAAATGGCAGTCAAGCAAAATTCAAAAAAATATATCATTATTAGAACAGGCTGGCTCTATAGCATTCGAGGCAGAAATTTTTTAAAGGATGTCCTTAAGGCTGCACTAAGGAACAATAAAGAACCCATAAAGGTAGAAGACGATCAGCTTGGATCTCCAACGTGGGCTCATAGCCTGGCTTTGCAGATAAAGACCTTGATAGACAACAAAAAGGAAGGCACATATCACGCAACATCTGAGGGATACTGCAGCAGATATAAATGGGCAAAGTATGTTTTTGATAAAATGGGAATTAAGACCCCAATCTTACCTTGCTCGACTAAAGATTATCCCCGGCCTGCAGCAAGACCCCTGAATTCTATACTTGAAAATAGGCAGTTAAAGACTGAGGGATTCAATATAATGGTTCCCTGGGAAAGAGATCTTGACGCATTCATTGAAAAGTATGGGGATGAGCTCTTAAATAAATTGGATTAGAGCCGCGCTTGGTAGCCAAAAGATTTATTTTTTATCAGCCAAACTAATGTTACTATATTCCCTGAGCTGATAATGTATGGTTTATTATTTTCAAGTTTACCCTTTTGACAGATAAATAGCTAATTGATATCAGTCTGACCTTGGAAGTGGAAAGCTCGCTGGTGGGGCTCCCGGACTTCAAATCCGGTGTGCTGGGCTAACAACCTGGCAGGTGGGTTCGATTCCCATGCACTTCCGCCAGGTTTTTATCTCGCCAATGTACCGTTTATTATCTACTTCTTACGCTAACCTCGTAGCCTTTATCCTTTAATTCTTTTATCATTTCATCAACGTTTTCAGTATCTACATGGACAACTATGTCTCTTTTTGTTGTTTCTGTAGAGACTATCATATGAAGGGTAAGGATGTTCATACCTTTTATGGATGTTGCTTGACATATATCCTGAAGAATTGTCTTGTCCTGATCGCCAATAACCTCAACCCTTGTGCCTGGCATACCTATACCGAGTGTAGGGTTGGCGATTTTATAGAAGAAATCATTTGTAGTTACGATACCTACCAAACGTCCATTTTCTACTACGAGCAATGAACCAACCTTTTTATCCTGAGCTAATGCTAAGGCTTGTTCAACAGTCATATCCGGAGTTACAGTAACTATATTCTTTTCCATAACATCCTTTAATAACGTATTTCCAAGAAGATAACCCATTTCCCAGACGCTAAGGGAAGTTGCCTTAGAAGGTGTGTAGTCCTCCAGGCTGTGCTCGGTCACGATGCCTACAAGTTTCCCCTTTTCCACTACAGGTAAACGGCGAATTTTATGTGCCTCCATAATTCTCTTTGCATCTGCTATTGAAGTATTACCTGTAACAGAAACAACATTCATTGTCATAACATCCCTTACTAACATAATATGCCTCCTTTATTTTAAGTTTTTTTCATTGGCAGGTATTTTTTATTATCACATAAAATACCAGGATACACAAAGAATAAATCTTAAAAAAATTACAATTTTTTATAGCATATTTTAAACGTTTGGGGAAAATAATAACGACGGATTTTTTTATTAAGCTCGTTAACTTGCCTAATAAAATATCAACACATGTGTTGTTGTTTTTACCCGTGTTCGATAGGATACAGGATTCTTGAACCGCATTAAACCCAGATTATGCAGTAG
>JAGYMO010000239.1 GCA_018400255.1 Deltaproteobacteria bacterium | reverse complement strand
TTAAACTCTAAGTCGGTTATGCCTCTACTTTTAAGGGTGTTAATCATTTTTAAACCAAAGGAGCCTGCTACTATAATAGCAACATTTTTTTGCGCAAGGAAATTTGCAGCTGAAAACCCAGCCCCTCTAAGCGCATTTTTATAAGGATTATCTATAGCCTCAATTAGTTCCCCTTTTTTATTAAAAATAAGATAATAAGGGCTTTTCGCAGCCATATTGCTTACAGACGCCTCCACCGTTTGGCCAGTGGCCGCAACGGCAATTTTAGTATCCTCACTACAACCAGCACCAGCACTTACCATTACCGGGTAAGAAACTAAAATCATGAGAAAGATGATAACTATTTTTTTCATATTACATAACCTCCATGTGTTACTAAAAAAATCAGGGGGTTTGAACCCCCTGATAATCATTCAATCACTTAACGGCAAACTGCCTTATTAGAATTACCTTTAAATCCCTTATTCCCATGAAAGTTAGCACCCATTTTGCCAAGATCAGGGGATATCTTACCCATTCTCAAACGGTGTTCAGTTCTCGCCTGTTCTAATTGAGCTTTCATGGTAGACAATTCCTTCTGCAGGGCCGAAGCCTTAGCAGAATCAGGGTCTTTTTTGGCTATTTCAGCGTTTAATTCAAGCCATTTTTGATGTATATCTCGCCTAAGGTCTTGTGTTGAATTAAAAAATGACTTTCTTTCTTCGTCTATCTTTTTAATCTGCTCATCGCTGAGGTTTAAGCCCCTTCCTTGCCTTCCCGACCATCCCTTATGACGGCTATCATAGGCTGAACCATCACATCCATATCTTCCATAGCTCTGGTCGTTTCTATCATTACGAGAGGCCGAACCCTTGCCCTTTCCTGCAAAGGCTGTTGCGCTAATTCCCAGCAGGGAAACTACCGTTAAAATAACCAATGTCTTACCAATATTTTTTATTATCATTTTTTATCTCCTGTTAGAAAATTTACTTTTAGATTTATTAAAGCGTCTTTAAAATCGCGATTTTAAGATATACATGAGCAAGCCTTATGCCAACTAAAAGGAAGGAAACTTATATCGAGTTTAACTTATTGAAGTTATTAATTAAAATAATTATAGTAAAAAAAGTATTCTGATTGAATAAATCAAACTGTGGATACTATGTATCCAGTAAAAATTAATGAACTGTATAAGAAATATCCACTTAGCTTAGCAAATAAAAAGACAAAGGCAGGTAACATCGCCTGCCTTTACATTCAAATAAAAATTCTTTCCTATTGTAAAAGGAAAATAGATCTGCTCATATTTAACTAAAAATACTATATACTGGTACCGGGACAAGGAAATATGCATTTTGTCCCATGTATTATAGAGGATCGGCGCAGGTAACCCAATAGACAAAAGACTAGCGCAGAAGGCCATAGCACTTTCACGCATAATGACAGTGATATTGTACCTCTCCAAGCTATTAAAATTGAAAATTTAGTCAACAGGGAAGAGACTTATGATATGTTCCTTATTACGGGAATACTCTGGTTCTAATAGTAACGGGCACTGCTCTAGCTTCACCTCACCGCTACGCAACGCAGCTGCAAAGGCAAGGCATGTGGGGTAACCACATTTTTTACAATTAGTCTGGGGTAGAAATTTGTAGATTTCATAGACCGCTGGAAGTTTGCGCTGTATCAAACTGGGCATAATATGATCATGCTCTTTCCACGCTTTATTGACAAAATCTACTGCTTCTCCGGCAATATCTGCCACGTTAGATCGGTCAGCAAGCACGGCAACATGGATTTCGTGGGGACGAAAAGCATGCCGTATTTTGTTTCTAGATCCAATCAGGATACGATTCTTGTAATCATACCAGGTATCATAAAGAAGAGTGTTGAGATATGGAAAAACGGTACTGATATCATCCGATAATTTTACGCGAACACTATAATTCCCACTTCCAGGATTATGATGGTCTTCTACTAATTCGAATTTGTAATCGTTTATAAGCTTATCATGGATCATCATATTTTAATTCTAAAAAAAGGCCACAATACTGTCAACTCCCTTGAGTAAAATTATCATAAAGCCATCTCTTAAAAAATGGAAGGCTGTTTTATGCTTTTACCCAAAGATGGTCACCGGTGCAAATAAGATCTTCTGCAAGATAAAGGCAAGGAGTACATATAAATACGAATCCCTGCGAGGTAGTATCTTCGAGGCCTTTGCTTGAATTTAAATACATTGTTAAAGTGCCCAACACTATTTACCGTTCTCAGTAAGCTTACTTCTCTTTTGCTCGGTTGAAAATCTTATTTTTCCGTCCAGCCTTCAAAACGTATGCTATTAATTGCGGCCAACTCTTACCATATGTATGCTATCAGTCCTGTCTGTCCAGGTGATAAAGGGTAGCCCCAATTGGGGCAAAAGAAAGGAAAATAATATTTAGCAATGGTATCAGAAAAGGTATCCCAAACCCCAGATGAAAAAGGATGTTTTTGATCAGGCGGCTCCACCTCTTTCTGAAAGGTTCCAGGCGTCTCGCTGGTATCAGGTCCGTATTGTCCCATGCAAGGAAAATGATGGCCAATGCCGAGGAAAAAAGGGCCAATACTGGGCCAAAGGGCGTCAGCCAGCCTAGAATCATAAGGGTAAGAGAAATTAAAATAGGCAAAATAGCCCGGGGGATTTCCTGGCGAATCAGATAAAAAAATAGGCGCCATAAAGGTATCTTTTGCGGCTCCTTGACCTGGCCTGTTATCATGAACTCGGTAATGCGGGACATAAGATCCATGATAAGGACGCTAAACAATATCTGTGCAATCAGGTAAGCAAATATGGTTGAGATGCCGATCAGAATTAGGGTCAGTATCCAAGACACCAGGTGCCATAGCCAAATAAGCCAGCTACTTTCCGGACGAACCCATAGAAGGTTCAAGATGTCTGAATGGTAGTAGAGAACAAGCCACGCCATTAAAACCATAAAAAATACGACCACAATCAACCGTGACAGTCCCAATAAAAATAGTTTCAGGCTTTTTAATGCGAATTTTAGCCCCCTCAAATGGTACATTATGCCATTTAAAAAACTCATGCATTAACCTTTCCTATAGTCGGTGTAGTATCACATCTATTCTAAGAACCCAGAAAGAATCCAGCAGCGCTACAATAAATAATTACTGGGAGGAATTTAAGGTTTCCTGCTGGCTATATGATATGATGTTTTATCATAGATCTTATCATCAGGTCATAAACTCCGCCATGTATTATAATAAAATCCATGAGTCTTATTATCCTCCGACTTTACCGACGTTAAGGGCATACTGCAGGACTATATAAACAACATATATGCTTAAAAGCCACGCTCCCTGTACCTTTTTGAAATGACCATCCCTATTTTTGAATATGAAGAAGCGAAAAGAGTAAAGGATTAGCAGCATGGCCGGAAAGTGAAAAGTGAAGAAGTTAGGCGGAATTGCAAGAGGCCTCGCTGCTGCAGCAGCACCAATAACAAAAAGGCAATTCAGGACATCTGCACCAACTATATTGCCTACCGTGATTTCAGGATGGCCCTTTCTTACAGATGCAATGGCGGTCATTAGTTCCGGCAAAGATGTTCCGAGGGCCACCATGGTGGCAGCAATTACATCTTCAGGCACGCCAATTCTGCATGCTATCTCTGTAGCACTTGGCACCAGTATTCGGGCACCGACCACAACTAAAATCAATCCCCCTGCTAACATCAACCAGCATATTCCAAGTTTCATTAATTCGGAATCATCTACCTGTTCGCCCTCTAACGCCATACCGCTTCCTTGTTTTGCCCAAACGTATGTTATATACATATACCCGGCCAACAAAAGAATAAAAAGAAAACCAACCCATCTTTTCAGAACAGCCTGCCCGCCCATTGTGTCCAAGGCGATAAGCGAAATTATGACAAGTAGGGTGGCCGCGCCTACCTGCACCCAACCCGTTCTATTAAGGATAAACCGATTAACAGGCACGGCTGCTAAAAGGCATGTCAACCCAAAAATCAAGCCGGTGTCCGCAATAATTGATCCAACGCCATTGCCTAAGGCCAAACCTGAATTTCCCATCCATGCGGCCATTACAGATACAAAGGCCTCAGGCATAGTTGTCCCAAGAGAGATAATTGTCGCACCGATGACTATTCTCGGCAAGCCAGTCCTACGTGCCAGATGAACCACCCCATCGATCATCCAATCAGCGCCCTTTGAAAGAATCACAATACAAAGCGCTATAAGTATCAATAAAACTATGGTTGAAAATCCCGCTACAAGATTATTCAAAAGCGTTTCGTCTCCAATCCAGCGAAAAATCTCCCGCAGCACAATCTCTCCTCTCTGAACCAGACAATGGTTCATATCTTAACTTTCTTATATTCTTAAAAATGTGAGACCTAATTTTGTGTACGTAAAAAATGAACTAAAAAAATGTTATGCATGAGTAAGTCTAAGAGCCATATTGCCCGATAAGGATATTTGAAAAGCTTGTGTCCAAAGACTCCTTATCTTGCTTAATCAGGACTGTGATAATGAGTCATATTTATCAAGGCCTTGAATAAAGGTGGATGCAACACCGTAAAAGCTCGCTGGTAACATCACTGCTCAAGGTATTCCTGTCACAAATATATTACTATATCCGTACTACCATTGAGTCAAGGGAATAAGGCATGATGTTCCTCTGAGTTTGCACTAATCAGTCAATTTTGGAGCAATAAATTCTTCAAGACCTTTCTGCGTCCACACATTAACATTTAACAAGCTTTATGAAAAGCCCCTAATTGCGACCTTATGCAGGGATTTTGTGCTTGACACAAAACCATAGTTTTCTTATGCTCTTCTCCACAAAAAAGGTGCCCTTATCAATCGTAGTCAGGTTCTTCTTCTCACCAAACTCCAACACGATGATTTCCTTCATCGAGAAAAGGTTTTATGAAATTGCCTTGGAAATGATCTTGTAAAAAAATAACAATACTCCGCCTCGCCTTAGCACTCCCGCCATGGGGAATTTTAATTTTTTTACTGTATCAGAATGAACACTTGTTTTAAAAACTATAGATGAATATCAGTGGAGGTAAATCATGGGAACAAATAATGTATTTTTTCTGGAGGTAATAGAGTGGTTTGACGAATCAGGCAAAGAACTGGTTCACCGTATCCCTGAAGATGGTTCGGGCGAGATAAAATGGGGCGCGCAACTCACGGTTCGCGACAGCCAAGCAGCGGTATTTTTTTACAATGGAAAGGCTTATGACGCCTTTGGGCCGGGACGTCACACTTTAGAAACAGCCAATATCCCGCTGCTTACTAAAATTGCCAGCATACCCTGGGGAATGACAAGCCCCCTGCGCGCCGAGGTTTATTTCACAAACATGAAAGTCTTTACCAACCTTACCTGGGGGACTCGTGACCCAGTTGCTTTTCGTGATAAGGAGCTGGGCCTTATTCGCCTGCGGGCATTCGGAGTTTTCAACATCAGGGTCCTCCAGCCTGTTCTCTTTATCAATAGCCTGGTTGGTACGCAGGGCATATACGCAACTGAAGAGATATCTGATTACCTTAATCGGGTAATTGTCTCCCGTTTCAATGATTTTATGGGAGAAAACATAGATACCATCTTTGACTTACCAGCCCGTTACAACGAGCTTTCAGACGAACTACAAGCAGTACTTGTGAACGATTTTACTAAATTTGGACTGCAGCTAAACGATCTGTATATAAATTCAATAACCCCACCGCCAGAGGTCCAGAAGGCTATTGATGACAAAAGCAGACTCGGCGTCTTTGATGATATCAATAAGCTGCTGAAAATGAAAGCTGCAATGGCACTCGAAACTGCATCACAAACCCAGGGTGAAGCGGGGGCCGGCCTTGGTATGGGAATGGGCTTCATGATGCCCTCAATGCTTGCAGGCGCCTTCCAGGGCAAAACCGAGCAAGCATCTACCCCTGAAGAAACCCTTTGCACTGCATGCAAGCAGCCTGTACCAAGGAACGCAAAGTTTTGCCCCTATTGCGGTCAACAACTGATAATAATGAAAAAATGTCCCTTCTGTGGAGAAGACCTTCCTCTGGATGCCAAATTTTGTCCTTCCTGCGGGCGAGTGGTTGACGAAAAACCGCAAGAGAAAAAATGCCCCCACTGCGGAGCGATGAATCTGCCTGATGCCACCTTCTGCAACCAGTGTGGCGAAAAATTGTGATTAAATCAAATTGGCAAATAGAACAAAGCTGCCCGCAATGTGGTGCTCCTATAATACTTTCTGAAACAGATCATATCTTGGATTGCCCATTCTGCCGAACGCGCCTTTACCTCGCACCGGATAAGCATTTCAGCTATTATCTCCCGCCCTCTACTAAAATAGGACTCCAGGGAGAACTGTTTTATATCCCTTACTGGCGTTTTAAGGGATCTTCCTTCAAGACAACCCCACCTACCTTGACCTATCGTTTCCTTGATACAAATATAATAGCGCTGGAAAGCTCCGCCCTGCGATCTTCGATCGGCATGCGTCCTCAAACACTTAAGCTTCACTTCGTTGCCGCCAGCACAAAAGGCCGTTTTATAAAGCCACGACTTACGTTGGAGGAGGTACTTCCCCAGTTTGTCCGCAACAAGCAAAAAAGCCTCCATAACAGCTTCATAGGAGAAGCGATAAGCCTTATATACGCACCACTTATTCTTTACGACAAAAAAGTGTATGATGGCATACTCGGAAAACCTCTTTTAACAGTTGGGGCTGATTTTATAGAGACGCTATCCTCACAAACAGCCGCACCTAAAACGGGAATAAAATTTATTCCGACCATCTGCCCATACTGTGGCTGGGATATGGAAGGGGAGAAAGGATCGCTGGCTATGATATGCAAAAACTGCAATTCTGTATGGACGTTGCAGGGGCAAAAATTTGATCGAATCAAGGCAGCAACCATGATAGGCCCCCGAATGGATGAAAATACGGTTTATCTTCCTTTCTGGCGGATAAAGGCAAAATTCGATGGCATAGACCTCTCTTCTTATGCTGACCTGATCCGGATTGCCAATCTCCCCAAAGCTATAACAAAAGATATCGAAAACTCCCCTTTACATTTTTGGTCCCCTGCCTTCAAGGTCAATCCGGCTCTATACTTGCGCCTGTGCAGGCAAATAACCGTTCTTCGTCCTTATGATTATGAATCAGCGACACTCCCCCACAAAAATTTGTATCAGGCAACATTACCAATTGAGGAGGCAAAAGAAGGGATTTTTATTAACCTCACCCAAATGATTGCGAATAAGAAACGTGATTATCCTAAGCTCAAGGGACTTTCCATAGCCATTGAAGAGTATCGCCTAGAATATCACCCATTTTTCAGTAAAGGCGGAGAATTTATCAATCCAGACATGGGCGTTGGTATAAGTCGAGCTGCCCTTGCATTTGGCAATATGCTTTAAACAATAGTAGGGTTATAGCTCTGTCTTATCCGGTTTATGGAACATTTCCAATTTGACGCAAAAACCCAAGGAAATCTTCCTCTCCCTTCTCCTCCACTATCTTTCCATCTGCAATCCTATATATGGTGATTCCAGTCCATTTCACCCTTTTTCCAGTTGCAGGAAAATTTAAAAGAATGCCCTGATGAGTTCCGGAAAAACTCCAGCGTATTACAACTTTGTCACCTTCAGCAATCTCTTCCTCAATTTTCAGGTCTGAATCAGGGAATGCTGACCGGAAATTTTCCATTACTTTTCTAAAAGTTTTGCTTCCTTGAACGACTTTGGGCATAATTGGATACTGGACTGAAAGTGAAGGGGCAGCAAGTTCCTCTATTATGTCGAGATCTCCATCGCCCCAAACCTGGATAAAGCGTCGCGCAATATTTTTATTTTCCTGTGTCGACATATCTAATTTCTCCTTTAGGGGTAGGTTCACACCTCGAATTGTAGATTAAGCCTTATAAATTTCATATTTACTTATCAATTTTTTACAATCTTTCAGCATGTATTTGCAGCAATTTTTTTTGCCATAGGTGCCACCCTGTGCTTTCTCTGTTTTTTCCAATTTTTATTGAGCCCGTTTCTTGTTTATGTTCTAAGCTACTAGCTTACTAAAAATCAACTCATACTTCTTTGATTTTCAGATATTCAGCTCAAATTTAATCCTATGCTATAACCAATACTTTCTTATTTCTCATTTATGTCTTTGAGCAAGGCTTATCGAGGTCTTTCATAATCTACCTTAACAACCATGAAGGGCTTACTTCGGGATTAGCGCAGTGAATGGGAAGGAGGCCTTTGGATACTCGTAAAATATTAATCGCTACCTTATGAGCAATTCCTTGATAAGAATAGTCTGTGACACCGGCAATGTGTGGCGTTAATAAAACATTTGAAAATTGAGCAATTGGATCATTTGCTGCAGGAGGTTCCCTCCAATAAACATCCAATGCCGCACCGCCTATGTGTCCTTCCTGCAAATATTTAATTAATGACTCCTTTTCTATAATGGAGCCCCTTGCAGCATTCAAAATATAAGCTCCTTGAGGAAGCATAGCAATTGTCTCCTTGTTCAAAAGATGAAAGGAGCTTTTGTTTAAAGGAAGGCATAAAAATAAAAAATTCGTCTGCTGAAGAAATTTTGGTAAATCCTGTTCTGTGCCAATCCAGTCCAACCCGATCTCTTTTGCACTTTCCTGATCTGGGTGCCGCTGAATAGCAATAACTCTCATTTGAAAAACCCGTAATCGTTTTGCCAGGGCTTTACCAATTCCACCGAATCCGATTATTCCAGCAGTTTTCCCATAAAGTGCCTGTCCAATTGGCGAACCCCATCCAGAAACTGTTTCAACTACAGAACGAATTTCACATGTCCTTCGACATAAATTTAAGACAGCCATTACATACCATTCTGCTACTGATTCAGAATTACCAGTTCCCGTGGTAGGTACGTTAGCAACAGGAATGTTTAATCGTGTGGCTGCTTCCATATCTACACCCTCTAGGCCCGCTCCCCATTGTTGAATGAGTAAGAGTTGAGAGGCCTTATTTAACAAATCATTATCGATAATTGACATGGCTGGAATAATAATATGAGCCTCACTTATTTCATCTGGTAATGCCTCATGATCAACTATTTTCACCCTTATTTCCGGCATTTCCTTCATTAAATAATCATATATAGCTGGAAAGCTTCTTCCAGCAATCATGACTTTTTTGGTTTTTATCTGATCTAAACCCATTCTAACCCTTTTCAAATATGCTTGCTAAATTGATGGTTAACCATTAACTGGACATTTTAAAAACTCTTCAAGAATTGTAGGTATAAAGCGGCAACAAAAGGCAAATAGTTTTGGTGCCCTTTAGTTACGATAAGGTAATTCAGGGTACGTCTTTGACAAACTCGTAAAAAGTCTCTTGCGAGCGATTTTGGCCACTTTTGGAAATAGATTCATGAAAATGCTGAGTGGTAATCCCGCTTGCAAGCGGGACAAATTGTTTGAGGCCTTTAGGCCGAGTTTTTGGAATTTAGCGACACATTTAATGAATCCCAAAATGGGCATCATGACCGAGTGGAGCCACACGGGCAAGCCCATGGTACCACTTGGTCTCGCCGATTCGCTTCGCGAACGGCGGGGCTTAGTGGTGCGACATCCCGACTATATGCACATTCATCCACGGCTAAAGCCGTGGCTTTCTGCGGTCGGGGTAAACTTACAACACAAAAACGTCACACAACATGAAAACCAGTGAATCGCCTTCCTGAAACGCGATTCTACATGTTTTTCTTGGGTGTCCTGCCGAGGCCAGGTGGCCCAAAGGCAGAGTGTTTTAGTGTTCCTGCCTTCCGCAACAAGCATGGTGCAGGCAGGTTAGTGTGATTTTGCCTTTGTAGCGAAACGAGATTCTACGGGGCTAAAAATATCGATAGCCAAAAATCTCATAAAAACATCTAATACTCCCACAGTATCAATGTGTAAAACTATCCGTATCCTTTAACTTTCCATGCCGAACGATCTCCCCCTCTATCATGTACACCACTTCTTCAGCGATGTTCGTCGCATGATCTGCAATCCGTTCGAGATGCTTGGAAATCAATAAGAGATTGAGAAGGTAGTCAACCTTATCAGGGGTCTCTGTAATTGCCTGTGTTATAACTTCATAGGCCTTTTTTTGCAGATTATCTACCTCGTCATCTGAATCGCACACCTTGACAGCTCCATCTACATCCATGTTCACAACTGCATCCAAGCTTTTATTCAGCATAAACTCTGTTTTTTTTGCCATAAGTGAATAATCAAAAGGGATATAATATTTCTTCCTTTTAGAAAGAATTAATACACGCTCTGCAATATTCACCGCCTCATCACCAACCCTCTCCAAATCATTGTTAATCTTTATTACAGCGCTTAAAAACCGTAAATCCACGGCAACAGGCTGATGCAAGGCCAATATCTTAAGACATTCCTCCTCAATCTCCACTTCCTTGTCATCGATTTCATAGTCCGTACCTATAATCTTTTGCGCTAATTCTCCATCCCTGTTCTTAATAGCATTTCTTGCCATCCTTACACGCTCTTCCACCATTGCGCCAAGAAAGAGTAACCTCTTTTTTAAACGATCTAATTCTCTCTGCAGGTGCCTCGTCATATAATAATCCTCTCCTTTTAACCAAACTGGCCTGTTATATACTCTTCTGTTTGCTTTACCTTCGGTCGTGTAAAAACGGCATCTGTCTCACCTACTTCAATAAGCTTGCCCAGGTATAAAAATGCGGTAATGTCCGAGGCCCTAGCAGCCTGCTGCATATTATGGGTCACTATAATTATAGTATAA